>JBFGYD010000033.1:0-10383 GCA_041587615.1 Lysobacterales bacterium | reverse complement strand
GGCAACCGGTGATCGTGGACTTCGATCGGGCGCAAGCGACTCAGCAGCCCGTTGCAGGAGCTGGCCAGATTACCGACCTTACGATTGGGCTGATGGGACCAGAACGGGAAGCCGGCACGCTCGGCCAGGTACTGGGTCTGATTCAGGAAGCCCGTGCGCAGGCTGCCGTCGTCGACCTCCTGCAGGCCGACGATATCGTAACTGGAAATGACGTCGGCGATCGCGTCCAGATTGGCGACGCGCTCATTGTGCGGCAGCACCTGGCGCCAACCCTTGGTCACGTAGTCCTTGTAGTTGGCGGTGTTGGTCCCGGCCTGGATGTTGTACGTGAGCAGGCGTAACGCCAGTTGCGGCGCCGGATCCGACGATGATGGCGAGCTCCCCATGACGGAGAGTTTAGCTCAGGAAGCGGCTTCTCCGCTGGCCGCGGGTTCCCCGGCTTCCTCGTCGCCTTCGACCTCTTCGGTCGCCGGCAGCAGCGCGGCCTCTTTGGTCACCAGGTAATCGATGATATCCATCAGGCGCTCGTAGCTCTTCGCCATCGTACCGTTGGCCAGGTACTTCCCGTTGATGATCACGCTGGGGGTGCCGGTCACGCCGTAGCGCTGCGCGGTGGTGACGCCGCGGCGCAGCTTGGTCTCGACGCTGAACGATTTGGCGGCCTGGAGGTAGTCGTCCTCGGAGATCCCGAAGCTGGCGGCGAAAAATCGCGCCATGTCCTCATTGCTGCGGAAGTTTTGGCGCTTCTTGTGCAGCGCGTCGAACACCGCCAGGTGGGCCTCATCGAGAACCCCCAGGGCCTCGGCGGTCCAGTAGGCGCGCGCCAGCGGCTCCCAGCTGCGCTGAAATACCACCGGGATGCGCTTGAATTCGACCGTGGCCGGCAGTTTATGCTGCCACGGATCGATGTAGGGCTGGAAATTGGCACAGTGCGGGCAGAGGTATCCGAACACCTCGACTACCTCGACCTTGGCGGCGTCGTTGGTCGGCTGCGCCGGCTGGACCAGCTTGTAATCGACGCCGGCCTGAAACGGCTCCAACTGGGCGGACGCCGCAGGTGCCAGCCCAAGTGCTACCAGCAGGCAAATTATTCTGTTCATCGTTGACTCCGAGAGAAACAAGACCTTCCAACAGTCATCGACCGCAACAAGCGCCTCGGGGTTCCCTCGGCGCCGAAACGAAGATTACCGCGCGCAACCTGGCATTTCTTTCGCGCTGTGCGCGAAAGTAGCTCATAAAATATTTCTTAACTACTTTTGCGCCGAGGCGCAAAAGAATTAGTGCAACCCTTCCAAGTAACTGGCGACGGCGTCGATTTCGGCATCGGTCAGCTCCGCGGCGACCGTTCGCATGACCGCGTTAGCGTTGTTTCCCTTGCCCCACACCGCGCCCGCGCGGAATTCCTTGAGCTTGGCCGCCGTGTACTGGGTGTGCTGGCCGCCCAGCGCCGGATAGCCCGAAGCCGGATTGCCGCCGCCGGACGGTCCGTGACAGGCCATGCAGGCCGGGACCCCGGTGGCCGCGTTCCCGGCCCGGTAGACGCGCTGCCCGAGTCGCACCAGCGCCTCGTCGGCAAGGCCGGGCTTGATCGTCTGCGCCGCGTAATAGGCCGAGATGTCGGCGATGTCCTTATCGCTCAACCCGATCGACATGCCGAGCATGACCGCATTCTCACGCTCACCGCTTTTGTAAAGCCTGAGCTGCCGAACCAGGTATTGCTCATGCTGCCCGGCAAGCTTCGGCCACTCCCCGTTGACGCTGTTGCCGT
Organism: Lysobacterales bacterium; assembly: GCA_041587615.1. GTDB lineage: Bacteria > Pseudomonadota > Gammaproteobacteria > Xanthomonadales > SZUA-38 > JBFGYD01. The sequence continues at coordinate 8,615 of JBFGYD010000033.1, read as the reverse complement.
CCTGCCCGTGGCAGGCGATGCAGGTGACGGCGCGAGTCGCGCCGACCTCGGGGTCGCCGGCGGCATGGGTCGTTGCGGTTGCGAGCGCCGCCGCTCCGATGAGGAGGCCCAACCACGATGTGTTCATCGTCATGCTCCCTGGATCAATGGGTGTGGTAGCCGGGGCCGCTTGACCCTGGCGCTTGCGGGCTCCAGTCTATGCTGCGCCGAACGAAGCAGAGGTTTATACCAAGCCGGGCAATGGCGGTCAACGAGAGCAAGGCGAGAGACAGCCGTTACCGGCAGGCGCGCTATGAAATCAGCGCCCACCGGATCGGGCAGCTGCCGGCCGACTCCGGCTTCGAAGTGGCTTTCGCGGGTCGATCCAACGCCGGCAAGTCCAGCGCGATCAACGCGATCACCGATCAGAAATCGCTCGCGCGCACCAGCAAGACCCCGGGCCGGACCCAGCAGATCGTCATTTTTCGCCTCGACGAGCAGCGCCGGATGGCCGACCTGCCGGGCTACGGCTACGCCCGCGTGGCGCAATCACTACGCGAGCACTGGCGGGTGACCCTCGACCGTTATTTTCGCGACCGGCGTTGCCTGCGCGGGCTGATGCTGATCATGGACATTCGCCATCCGCTCAAACCCTTCGACCGGCAGATGCTCGACTGGTGCCGGCGGGCCGCGCTGCCCTGCCACGTGCTGCTGACCAAGGCCGACAAACTCAAACGCGGAGCGGCCGCCAGCGTCCGGCTTCGCGTTGTTTCCGCGCTGAGCGACCACGGCCTCGGAGCGACGGTGCAGACCTTCTCGGGCGCAACCGGCGCCGGGGTTGAACAAGCGCGCGCGGTGTTGGACGACTGGTTCGGGTTCGGTGCTTCGGTTGATTGACCCGCGGGGCCGATCGATCGGGCTCGGCTAATCGCAGGGGGGTCAGGACGACAGCGACCGCATTTGCGTGCCGAACAGGCCCTCGATGTCGAGGTTGTCGATCAGAATCGGCTCGCCGAGGAAATTTCCCTGCACGTAGTCCACCTGTGCCTGGCGAACCGCATCCAGCGTGGGACCGGAATTGACGTGTTCCGCGATGGTCCCGAGACCTAGCGCATGAGCCATATCGATCATCGAGCTGACCATGGTCCGGTCCACCGAGTCACTGACCATCGCCTGCACGAACAGACCGTCGATCTTGATGAAATGGACCGGCAGATGCTTCAGATGACTGAATGAGCTGAAGCCGCTCCCGAAGTCGTCCAGCGCGAAGCGGCAGCCGAGCTTCTTGAGTTCGATCATGAAATTGCGCGCGCTTTCCAGGCTGGCGATCTCGGCGGTTTCGGTGACCTCGAATATCAGCCGGCTCGGCTCGATCGGGTGGGACTCGATCACGTCCCGAATTTGCCTCAGCGCCTCGCGGTCCTGCAGGGTCACATTGGAGATGTTGATCGTCAGGCACACGTTGTGCTCGGAGTGCTCCAGGCGCTCGAGCCTCGCCACGGCCTTGCGCACAACCCAAAGATCGATCTCCTGCACCATGTTGACCCGCTCGGCCAAGGGCACGAACACCGACGGCGATATCCACTGGCCGTCGCTGGAGACCATCCGCAGCAGCAGTTCGAAGATCAGTTCGTCGCGGCCGTCGGCCTGCTCCAGGCGCGGGATCCCGACGTTCGGCGTGTCGACCTCCACCGGCCCGGGCAGGCGGTCGCTGGGAATAATCGGCTGCGCCAGAAATACGAAACGGTCGTTGCGAACCGCGGTCTTGAAGCGCTCTTGCCAGCCCGACTCCAGCTCGCGGGCGGTGTGGCTGTCGTCCTCGGAAACGTAAACGTGGGTCTGGTTGCGGCCTTTTTTCTTCGCGTTCTCGCAGGCCACCCGGGCGTGCTCCAGCGCGTATTCCGGGGAGGGAGTCTGACGGGTCAGCACGACGACGCCGATTGCGCCGTCGACCGGCCGTGCCGAGCCGTGGTAGTCGAACTGGCTTTCCGCCAGCGCCGAGCGAAAATCATCGGCGATCGAGAACAGATTTTGGAGTTGAATGCCCGACAGCAGCAGCCCAAATTTGTCGCCTTCAAGGCGCGCAAGGCTGTCCGGCTCGCGCACCCGCGCGGCCAAACGCGACCCGATCTCGGCCAGCAGCCGATCGCCCTCGCTGCGGCCGATAGACTCCACGACGTCGTCGAATCGGTCGATATCGATGCACAGCAGCGCGTCGTAGCCGCCATTGTCCTCGAGGTGCTTCAGCGCTTTGTCCAGCGACTGCGTGAATTGGCGCCGGTTGGCCAGACCGGTGACCGGATCGTGGGAGATCTCCCAGCGCAGCCGCTCGGACGACTTGCGCTCGGAGATGTCCCGAAACACGACCACGGTACCCTTGCGCAACGGGATCGACAGCGGAAACGTAGTGCACTGAACCGGCACCGGTTTGCCGGTGCGATGGCAAAACACCGTCTCGAGCGCGACCAGCGGTTCGCTGGAGCCGTAATGGTCGGCCAGACTCGCGCCGCTCGGGTCGGGCTGGTCGTCCGCGCGATAGTGCAGCTTGTCGACGGCCACCTCTCCGACCAGTTCACTCGCCTCCTGGTAGCCAAGCATCTGCACGCCGGTCGGATTGATAAAAGTGATCCGCCCGCTTGAATCGACCCCGTAGACGCCATCGGCCACAGAGGCCAGGATGCCTTCCAATCGCTCACGCTCGGCCTGCACCGAACGCCGCCGCTCGATGTCGCGAGCCAGCGTCGCAACCCGGGTGACGAACAGTTCCTTGGCCTCGTTTTTGAACATGCATTCGATCGCGCCGGCGTCGAGGCACTTCTTGATGATCGATTCGCGATAGCCGCCGGTAATGATCGCCAGCGTGGCGTGCCGCGACCTGGGCGACTCGCGCAGGTGGCGGCAGAGCTGATCGCCGGTACCGTCCGGCAGGTAGTAGTCGACGATGATCAGCTCGAAATCCTCGTCCGCGGCTTTTTCCTGGGCCTCGGTGACGGTCGCGGCAACCTGAACCGGAAAGCCGTTGGCCTCCAGCAGCTGCCGGTAAGCGTAGCGGGCGCTATGGGAATCATCGACGAACAAAACTCGAACCGGGCGTGGGCCGCGGGCGCCAGCCCGCGAGTCGGTGCTCAGACCCTCGGGCAGCATCCCGCCGAGGACCCCGGGAATTTTGGAAAAACTCTGCCAGGCGATGGTCTCGGTCATGCCGCGCTTGGCCGACCAGCGCTCAAGCAGGGGGTGACGATCGTGGGTGACCAGCAGCAGCGGAACGGCTCGAGCCGCTCCTTCCTGCAGCAGCCGGAGCACCGGCTTGATCGCATTGGCTTCGCGCGGCGGGACGCCGAGAACGACCGCGTCGTAGCCGTCCCTGTCGCTGGTGGATTCTTCCAGCAGGCGCGCGGCCTGGTCGAAATCGCGGCTCAGCGCGGTAAGCGAATAGCCGCCGGCACCCAGGGTTCGCACCAGCAGGTTCGACAAGGTCGAAGACTGTTCGATGACCAGCAGGCCTCGCAAAACTGCCCCCGGTACAGACGGATATTCGACTCATCGTACCCGTCGTTTGACAGGGCAGCAAGCAATGGTAAAGTCGCCGCAATCCCCAAGCGGCGTGCAAAAAACCATGCCTTTTCCCGCCACCCGCCTGCGGCGGATGCGCAAAGACGATTTCTCCCGCCGCCTGATGCGCGAGACCCGACTCGGTACCGACGACCTCGTCTACCCGCTGTTCGTGCTCGAGGGCCGCGGCCGGCGCGACCCGGTGGCGTCGATGCCTGGAATCGAGCGCCTCTCGATCGACGAGCTGGAGCGCGAGGCGGTCGAACTGGCGCAACTGGGAATTCCGGCCGTCGCGCTTTTCCCGGTGACCCCGCCCGAGGCGAAGAGCGCGGATGCGCAGGAAGCCTGGAATCCGGAGGGGCTCGCCCAGCGCGCGGTGCGAGCGCTCAAGGCCTGCGCTCCGGACCTGGGCGTGATCACCGACGTCGCGCTGGATCCGTTCACCAGCCACGGTCAGGACGGCCTGGTCGATGATTCGGGATACGTGGTCAATGACGCAACGGTGGCCGTGTTGGTCAAGCAGGCCCTATCGCACGCCGAGGCCGGCGCCGACATGGTTGCACCCTCGGACATGATGGACGGTAGGATCGGTGCCATCCGGGGCGCGCTGGAGCAAAACGGGCATCACCACACTCGCATTTTGGCCTATGCGGCCAAATACGCTTCAGATTTCTACGGTCCGTTTCGAGACGCGGTCGGGTCGGCCGGCAATCTCGCGGGCGGCAACAAGTACAGCTACCAGATGGACCCCGGCAACGCGGACGAGGCGCTGCGCGAAATCGAACTCGATCTGGATGAGGGCGCCGACGTGATCATGGTCAAGCCGGCGCTGCCGTATTTGGACATCGTCCGCGCGGCCAAGGACGCGTTCGGCGCACCCACGTTTGCCTATCAGGTCAGCGGCGAGTACGCGATGATAGCCGCGGCCGCGCAGGCCGGTTGGCTGAGCGAGAAAGCCGTCATCATGGAATCCCTGACTTGCATCAAGCGCGCCGGCGCCGACGCCATTCTGAGCTATTTTGCCAAGCGCGCCGCCGCCTGGCTCGCGCGGGATTAGCTCGTTGCATGAGTTTTACCGGGCGGGCTGACCGCACAATCGCGTGACCGTCGATGCCCGCTACGCGGTCGTGGGCCACCCGGTGGCGCACAGCCTGTCGCCACAAATCCACGCGCAGTTCGCGCGCCAAACCGGCGAACGGGTGGATTACGCGGCGATTGACGTGCCGCCGGAGGCGTTCGCCGATTTCTGGCGTACCGGACCCGGCCGTGGCCTGGCCGGCGCCAACGTCACGCTGCCGCTGAAAGGCCTGGCCCGGGATCTGGTCGACCAACTCAGCGAGCGCGCCGCCGAAGCCGCAGCGGTCAACACCATCATCCGCCTGGACCAGCACCGCCTGCGCGGCGACAACACCGACGGCATCGGGCTGGTGCGCGATCTGGAGCGATTGGAGTGGCCGCTCGGCGGGCGTCGCCTGCTGGTCATCGGCGCCGGCGGCGCCGCCCGCGGCATCCTCAGGCCCCTGCTGGATCGCGGCCCGGCGTCATTGACGATCGCCAACCGCACGCCTGCCAGGGCAATTGCTTTGGCGGCAAGGTTCGGTAGCGAGCTGGTGCCCTGTGCGCTGACCGAGCTGGGCGCGGCCGGCCGGTTCGACGGCGTCATCCACGCGTCGGCAGCGGGTCACGCGGTAGGACTTGAACTTCCGGCGACGCTGGCCGACAAAGACAGTTGGTGTTACGACCTCAGTTACGGCCACGCGGCGAGAGGCTTCGTCACCTGGGCGCGGGCGGCGGGCGCGCGAACCGCCGAAGGACTCGGCATGCTGGTCGAACAGGCCGCCGAGTCTTTTTTTCTGTGGCGCGGGGTGCGGCCCGACCCGGCGCCGGTCCACCGGCTGTTGAGCAAGGAGCAAGCGAAGTCGCATGAGTGAAAAGATCGAAAACAATCCGCTGCTGAGCCCCGGGCTGCCAATGTTCGACCGCATTCGCCCGCGCCACGCGATGCCCGCGCTGGAGCATCTGATCGGGCAGTGCCGCGAGGGGATCGCCACGGCGCTGGCCGCTGAACCCGACGGCTGGGACGGACTGGCGGCGGTCGAGGAAGAGCTGTTGGATCGGCTGGCCTCGGCGTGGGCGCCGGTGTCCCATCTGCACGGGGTCATCGGCGGCGCCAAATGGCGCAAGGTCTACGCCGAGGCGGCATTGCTGCTGAACGAGTTTCACACCGAGCTCGACCAGGACGAGTCGCGCTTTCAGGCTTACCGTCGGCTCAAGGAATCGCCGGCCTACCCCGGCCTGTCCACCGCCCAGCGGCGGGTGGTGGACAATAGCCTGCGCGATTTTCATCTCGCGGGCATCGATCTGCCGCCGCCGGCCAAGGTCCGTTACCGGGAGCTGGCGCAACAGCTCACGGAGCTGGAAACCCGGTTCGAGCAAAACGTTCAGCAGGCCAGTGACGCCTGGAGCAAGCCGATCGAGTCCAAGCAGACGCTGCGCGGCTTCCCCGCCAACGAGCTGCGCGCGGCGCGGCAGCGCGCCAAGGCCGCGGGCCGCGAGGGGTGGCTGGTGACGCTGGATTATCCCAGCTATCACGCGGTGCTGACCTACGCCGAGGATCGGGCGCTGCGCGAGGAGGTCTACCGGGAGTATCACAGCCGAGCTTCCGACCAGGGCTCTCACGCGGGGCAGTGGGACAACGCACCGGTGATCGCTGAAATCCTAGAACGGCGCCGGGAACTGGCGCGGCTGGTCGGGTTTCCGAACTACGCCGAGTACTCGTTCGCCACCACGATGGTCGAGACGCCCGCGGAGGCGCTGGAATTCCTGCGCGACCTGGCCGCGCGGGCGCGCCCGCGGGCGCTCGAGGAACTCGCCGAGTTGACCGCCTTTGCCAGCGATCGGGGTGCGGCGGAGCCGCTGGAGCCCTGGGATGTCGCGTACTTTTCGGAGCAGCTTCGCAAGCAGCGTTTCGACATCAGCGACGAGGAACTGCGCCCCTATTTCCCACTGCCCGCGGCGCTGGACGGGATGATGGCGGTGGCCGGCAGCGTGTTCGGGCTCAACTTCGCCGAACGCACCGGGGTGCCGGTCTGGCATCCGGAGGTGCGCTATTTCGACGTCCTCGACGACAGCGGCGAGCAGGTCGCGAGCTTTTACCTGGACCTGTTCGCCCGCCGCGGCAAGCGCGGCGGCGCCTGGATGGGCACGTGCCGCTCGCGCATCGCACGTGCGGACCGCGTGCAGCGACCGGTCGCGTTCCTGAACTGTAACTACGCGGCCCCCGGCGAGGGTCATCCGAGCCTGCTGTCGCACCGCGAGCTGACCACGCTGTTTCACGAGTTCGGGCACTGCCTGCACCACATGCTGACCCGGGTTCCCCACCCCGCGGTGGGCGGCATCGCCGGGGTCGAGTGGGACGCGGTCGAGCTGCCGAGCCAGTTCCTCGAGAACTGGTGCTGGGAACGCACCGCGCTGGACCGGTTCGCTGGCCACTTCGAGAGCGGTGATGCGCTGCCGCAGGATCTGTTCCAGCGGATGTTGGACGCGCGTCACTTCCAGACCGGCCTGTTCCTGGTGCGCCAGCTCGAATTCGGTCTGACCGACTTGCGCCTGCACGTGGAGTTTGACCCCGGCGACGCCGGCCAAATCGAGCGGATCGTCGGCGAGGTGCGCGACCAGGTGACGGTGATCCGCCAGCCGCCGGAAAACCGGTCCCTGAACAGCTTCTCGCATCTGTTTGCCGGCGGCTACGCGGCCGGTTACTACAGCTATCTGTGGGCCGAGCAGCTATCGGCCGACGCGTTCAGTCGGTTTCAGGAAGAGGGCGTGTTCGACCGCGCCGCCGGCGGCGATTTCCGGCGCGAGATCCTGGAAGTCGGCGGCTCCCGCGACGCGCTGGACTCGTTCGTCGCCTTTCGCGGGCGCGAGCCTCGGCTGGAGCCGCTGCTGGTGAGCTACGGCATCTTGAGCGAGGCGGAAGTCGCGGCGGGCGCATGAAGATCGCGAGCTGGAACGTCAATTCCCTGAAGGTTCGCCTCCCGCACGTGCTGGACTGGGCCGCGAGCGCGCAGCCCGACGTGCTGGGTCTGCAGGAAACCAAGATGACCGACGAGAACTTCCCCGCGGCCGAGATCGAGGCTACCGGCTACCGCGTGGTCTACGCCGGGCAAAAGACCTACAACGGCGTGGCGATCCTGGCACGCGACCCGATCACCGACGTCGTCACCGACATCCCCGGCCTGGACGATCCCCAGCGGCGCATCCTGGCAGGAACCGTCGGCGACCTGCGCTTCGTCAACCTGTACGTGGTCAACGGCAAGTCGGTCGGGACCGAGGCTTACCATTACAAGCTCGAGTGGCTTGACCGGGTGCGCGATTACCTGGCCGCCCAGCTCGACGCGCACGAGCGGGTCGCCGTGGTCGGCGATTTCAACATCACCCCGGACGACCGCGACGTGCACGACCCGGACAAGTGGCGCGAGAAGATTCTGTGTTCGACGCCGGAACGCGAGGCTCTCTACAAGATCCTGGACCTGGGTTTCGCCGACACTTTCCGACTGCACCATGAGGACGCCGGCATCTTCTCCTGGTGGGACTACCGCATGGGCGCGTTCCGGCGGGGCTTAGGGCTACGCATCGACCTGATCCTGGTCAGCCCGGCGCTGGCTGAGGAGTGCACCGCCAGCTACGTCGATGCCGAACCGCGCCGCTGGGAACGCCCGTCCGACCACACCCCGGTCGTGGCCGAATTCGGTTGAGGCGCCGTGAGCTCGGAGCGGCCAAGGGCGATGACGCGCTGGATCGGACGCTGGATCATCGGGGTCGGCATCGTCCACGTCGGTTTCGGCTGCGTGGTTTTCGCCGAACCCCTGCTGGGCATGCTGCGCGACGGACTCTTCAACGCGGTCGACGGGCATCCGGGTCGTCCGTTCGCCTTCTGGTTCGTCTTCGTGGGACTGCTGGCGATCGTCTTTGGCCTGCTCCTGGACTGGCTCGAAGGGCGCAACACGAACCTGCCCGGGTCGGTGAGCTGGGGGTTTTTCGCGCTGGTGATCCTCGGCGTCGTGACGATGCCGCTGGGCGCG
>JBFGYD010000032.1:0-10616 GCA_041587615.1 Lysobacterales bacterium | reverse complement strand
CACCCGCTCGACCCCCAGACCGAGATTGGACCGCTGATCCATCCGCGGCACCGGGCCAAGGTCGAGAACTATTTCGCTATTGCCCTGGATGAAGGCGCGACGATCGCCTCCGGCGGCTCGGCGGTCGACGGTCCCGGCAACTACGTCCGGCCGACCCTCTTCACCGATGCCGACAACGGCATGCGCATCGCCCAGGAGGAAATCTTCGGGCCGGTGCTGACCGCGATCCCGTTCGCCGACGAAGCGGATGCGGTCGCGATCGCCAACGACGTCCGCTACGGTCTGGCCGGCTACGTCTGGACCTCCGACCTCGGCCGCGGCCACCGGATGGCCCAGGCGCTGGACGCCGGCATGATCTGGGTGAATTCGGAGAACAACCGCCACCTGCCGACCCCGTTCGGCGGCATGAAGGCCAGCGGCATCGGCCGCGACGGCGGCGATTACAGCTTCGATTTCTACATGGAGACCAAGAACGTCTGCGTCGCGTTGGGGACCCACCGAGTGCCCCGACTCGGAGCGGACTGATCCGCGGTGAGCTTGTATTACGTCCAGAAACTGCTGTACCAGCTCAACCGCGACCCTTACGTGCGCAAACGCTACGAACGGGATTTCGACTCGCTGCTGGACGAATACGACCTGACCGACGAAGAGGTCCGGGCGATCAAGGGGCCTGACATCGGGCTGTTGTATGTGCTCGGGGTTAACGGCCAGATCCTGATGCACTACGCCGCGCTGCGCGGCTTCGAGTGGGATCAGTACCTGGCCGCGATGCGCCAGGGCCTGAAGGAGCACGGGCCGGTGCGCGCGGGCCTCTACGCAGCAAAGGGCGGCTAGCGTGTTCAAATGGTCAGGTTGGGCCATTTCGCCTCGGGGCCATTTGTGTAAGAACGTGCAGGGTAAACCGATGAGAGACCTGCAAGGATCGATGGGCGAAATGGAGTTCATTTTTTTGCTTTACGCGGAGACGTAGGCAGCCACCGTGGCTTTGGTTTTTGCCGGCGCCTGTAGTCACGCTCCCGGGATCACCGGGCGCGCTGAGCGCGCCGACCCGGAATTGCGCGAGGCGTTTTACGCTCGTTTTCGAGAGCTGGGCAAGGCCCTGCACGAGGCCGAACCCGATGCGCTGGTCGTAATCGCGGCCGAACACTTCGCCAATTTCTTCATGGACAACATGCCCGCGATCTGCGTCGGCATGGCCGAGCATTACGACTCGCCGATCGAGGACCCGGGCTGGCTCGGCATCGAGCCCCGGCGCGTGGCCGGCAATCCGGCGCTGTCGCGGCGGTTGATCGAGAGCGTCATGCAGTTATCGGACGTGGCTTACGCCGAGGAGTGGAAGTTCGACCACGGCATCGCGGTGCCGCTTCATTTCCTGACCCCGAATTACGACCTCCCGGTGATCCCGGTCAACATCAACTGTCAGGGCCCGCCGCTGATCCCGCTGCACCGCGCGTACGCCTTTGGCCAGGCGCTCAGACACGCGATCGACGAGGTGCCCGAGCGGATCGCGGTCATCGCTACCGGCGGGATTTCGCACTGGCCGGCCACCCCCGATTCGGGCACGATCAACGAGGCCTGGGATCGTGAGTTTCTGGACCGGTTCCTGCACCACCGGCGCGACGAACTGCTCTCCTACACCGACGAGGAGACCTATCGCGATGCGGGCCAGGGCGGATTCGAGATCCGCACCTTCATCGCGCTCTCGGGCCTGAGCCAGTCCACCGGAGAGCTGATGTTCTACGCCCCGATCCCGATCTTCGCGGTCGGCTGTACGGTGGTCAGGATGAACCTTTGATTGAGATTGTGTCCGTCGGATCAGATTGAGAAAACAATGCCAGCCACCGGCGATGCGCTGCGACAAATAATGTGCTTTGGTGAAGCCCTCTGGGATATGCCGCCCGGCGGGAGGGTACCCGGCGGCGCGCCGATGAACGTCGCGCTGCGTTTGAACGGCCTTGGCGCCGACGTGACGCTGCTGACCCGGGTGGGCAACGATGACCTGGGCCGCGAACTGCTGGCCTATCTCGCAGACCAGGGGCTCGAGACCGGCCAAATTCAAATCGACGATCGGCATCCGACCGGCCGGGTGCTGGTGGACCTGTCCGATCCGCACGAAGCGCGCTATGACATCGAGCGGCCAGCGGCCTGGGATTTCATCGAGTTTGAACCCCGGTACGCGGGCCGCGAACCCGCCGCCGACGTTTTTGTTTTCGGCTCCCTGGCGGCCAGAAGCGACGTGTCCCGTCACACGCTTTTTGAGTTCTTGCAGCAAGCGAAGCTGCGGGTCTTTGACGTCAATCTGAGGCCGCCCTTCGTCGACCGCGAGCACATTCATGACCTGTTGGAACGCGCTGACTGGGTCAAGCTGAACGCCGACGAACTGGAACTCATTTGCGCCTGGAACGGCATCGCCGGCAGCACGGAGCACCGCTTAAGTGAGTTCGCCAACAAGTTCGGGACAGACACCGTATGCGTGACCCTGGGCCGCGATGGTGCGCTGCTGCGATGCCGCGGCCAGCTTTACAACCAAAAAGGATTTGATGTCCAAATCGTGGACACGATCGGCTGCGGCGATTCCTTTCTCGCCACCTGGTTGTTCGGCATGCTGGCTGAGGAGGAGCCTCAGCACGCGCTACGCCGCGCCTGTGCCGTGGGCGCGCTGGTGGGCGCCAGCATGGGCGCCAACCCCACCATCAGCGAACAACAAATCCGCGCCCTGGTCGAACCCTGAGCGAGGCGTATCGCTGCCCTACTGGGAGCGATACCGCTAGCCCGCATGTTGCATGAGTTGCCGGAATTCTCGGCGAATTCCACGAGCGGAATAGTGCGGTCTGTTGCCGAGGGCTAAAAATTCGCTGTGGAATCAGAGACTAAGCGAGAGTGCGTGAAATTGGTGAGCGATGCGGGCTAGAGCCTCAGTCCCCCGTCGACATCGAAGCAGCGGCCGGTGACGTAGTCGTTTTCGAGGATGAACTGGACCGTGCGCGCGATCTCGTCTGGATCGCCCATGCGCCGCAGTGGGATCCCGGAGGTCAGCTTCTCGCGCGCCTCGGGCTTCATCGCCATGACCATCTCGGTGCCGATGAAACCCGGCGCGATGGCCGCGGCGCGAATCCCGTAGCGGGCGAACTCCTTGGCCCACACCACCGCCATCGCCGCAACCCCGGCCTTGGTCGCCGAATAGTTGAGCTGCCCCATGTTGCCGGCGCGCGAGATCGATGAGATGTTGATGATCACCCCGGGGCAGTCCAGTTCGATCATTTTCGCCGCCGCCTCGCGGCCGCAGAGAAATACCCCGGTCAGGTTGACGTCGATGACGGCCTGCCACTTTTCCAGAGACATCTTCGACACCTGGACCCCGTCCTTGTACTTCAGGGTCAGCGCGTCGCGGGTGATGCCGGCGTTCGCGACCAGCCCGTTGAGCGCCTCGAAGTCCGTCGCGATTTCCCCGAACAGGGCCTCGACCTCGGCCTCGACGGCCACGTTGGCGCGATAGGTTGTAACCCTGGGCGAGCCGGCGGCCTTGCATTCGGCCGCGGTCTCTTCAAGGGCGTCGGCATCCAGGTCGATCAGGGCCAAGCGGCAGCTCCGCGCCCCCAGGCGCTTAGCCATCGCCGCGCCAAGCCCGCGAGCGGCGCCGGTGATTGCAATAGTCTTGTCTTCGAGTTCCAAACCTCTGACCTCGGAAAGTGCATCAACGACGCCATTATCGGCTAGCGGCCGAGCGAATTCACCGTCCGGTGGGAGATGCGGGCGGTTTTCTGCACGTAGGAAGCGAGAGCTTCGGGAAAACGGGCGGGTGCTGCCGGCGTCGTTCCTTGCGATCCGGATACCCGCGGCCCTGCAGCATTCTGCCCGCTCTGTGGCCCAGAGGCTCCGGGAGGTACGAATGCGCACTGCAGCCGGTCGCGACGCCCCGGCTTTTCCCTATTACCGCCGCCTGCGACGCGTGCGCCGCTACGTCGATCAACACCTCGCCGACGAACTTTCGCTGCGCAGGGTGGCGCGCATCGCAAACCTGGAGAAAAAATACTTTTCGGCGTTTTTCGCCGCCAAAACCGGAACGTGTTTCAACCGCTGGCTGGCACAGCGGCGCGTCACCATGGCCATCGATATGATGTCCCGCAACAATGCGAGCATCACCGAGATCGCATTTGCGGTTGGCTTTCGTGACCTGCGCACGTTTGAGCGCAGCTTCAAGAAATGCACCGGACTGACCCCGACCGGATACAAACAGTCGATCGCGACCCAGAGCCTGGCCGGCACGGTCGGCAGACTCCGCGAAAACTGACGTTTATCTTGCGAAGAATGCGGGGGGCCCTTTTTCAGCTCCGGGTTTTGCCATACGACCTCGGTGCGTCCTCGATAACGTCTAGTTGACCGTCACCGGGGACGCGCGCCGGCACTTTCTGACCGGCACGCCGGCAGCCGCTACCGGCGCGCTTTCCTGACCTGGGATTCGTTTAATCAACCACCGCGGACTGCGAAGCCACCCACTCACGCCCGATTTCGACCACGCTGTCGATCAGCGCCTCAAAATCGGCCCGGCGGCTGCGATGATTACAGATCGCGACCCGGATCGAGAAGCGCCGATCGATTTCGGTCGACGACGGGGTCGCGATGCCGCGCGTGTGCAGCGCCATCAGCAGCTTCCGATTCAGCTCGTTCAACTCAGCCCCGCTGAGTCGCGGGTGAACGTAGCGGAAATTGACGATGTTGAGCGCGGTCGGCGCGAGCAGTTCCAGATGCGGATCGGCCTCGACCAGCGCGGCCAGATAGCGCGCCTGGCGGATGTTCTGATCGACCAGATCGCGAAACTTGCCAATCCCCTCGGCCCTGATCGTCAGCCACGCGCGCAAGGCCTTGGCCGAGCGCGACAGTTGAACGCCGTAGGCCGAAAAATCGGTCGGTCCGGAAGCCAGCCCGCGCTCCATTTTCTTGAGGTAGCTGGGGGTCACGTTGAAGCTGTCGTGATGCGCGATCGGGTGGCGTACCAGCGCGCAGCCGATGTCGTACTGCTGATACATCCACTTGTGCAGGTCAAACGCCAGCGAATCGGCCCGCTCCAGGCCCCGAACCTGATCTCGGGCCAGCCGCGATACCCGCGCCATCGCCCCGAACGCTCCGTCCACGTGCAGCCACAAGCCCTGTTCGGCGCACAGATCCGCCAGCGCTTCCAGCGGATCGATCGCACCGGTGTTGACGGTGCCGGCGTTGGCGATGATCCCCGCGGGTCGCCGGCCGGCAAAGCGATCCTCGGCGATGGCGCCTTCGAGTTGTTCGACGTCGATCGTGAAATCGGCTCCGACCGGAATGAGTCGCAGCGCCCGGGTGCCCAGGCCCAGCAACTCGATCGCCTTGCGCACCGAGGAATGGGTTTCGGTCGAGGCGTAAAACACCAGTGACGCCCGCATTGGGTCCACGCCGCGTTCGCGCAGATCGTAGCCGGCGAGCGCGTTGCGGGCCACCGTCAACCCGACCAGGTTGGCCATTGAGCCGCCGCTGACGATCAGCCCGCTGGTCTGATCCGGCATCCCGAACAGCGCCTTGAGCCAATCGATCAACTGCAGTTCCACGTAGGTCGGGGCCACTTCGTCGAATCCGAGATTGCAGGCGTTGAGCGCCGAGATGACGATGTCGGCCAGCCACGCCTGGGGGGTACCCGTGCCGCCGACCCAGCTCCAGAAGCGCGGATGTATGTTGCCGGTCGGATACGGGACGATGTGCTTCAGGACCTGCTCGTAGGCGGCCTCCAGACCAATGCCGGTCTCCGGCGCAGGCCCGCGCAGGAGCCGTTTGGTCGCCTCGGGAACCGGGCGCCATGCCGGGCGCTCACCGATCGTGCTGAGGTATTGCACCATGTCGTGGACGGCGCGATGCAGCAGAGCCTCGAATGCGTCCCAGTCCTCCGGGTCGAAGCCCTGCTCGGAGCCTTCCGGCAACGAAGACAGCTTGGCGGCGGGAATCGACATTCGAACAGCTCTCGCGGCTACCGACGACAACCAGTTTGCCCCCTGATGCCGCTACTGAACAGATACAGAAACGAAAAACGTGACCTGTACAGATCGCAGTTCAGGTTTGAGCGTCTTCGTCAAAGCGTCGCGACAGCCACGACTCGATCGCCTCGCGCACGGCCTCCGGCGTCTCGGTCAGGGGCCAGTGATTGGCCTCGAGCGTGACCACTTCACAGTTGGGGAAACCCTTGAGCTCGGCCCGCACGAGATCGAGATCGGCCAGCGTGGTGCCGGCGGACAACAGCGCCAGCACCGGGACCCTGATCGCCGCCAGCGGCGGCAACGGGCCGACGGTTTCGAGCACTTGGCGCAGGTAGTTGGCGGTCGGCATGTGTCTGAGAATTGGCCTCAGCGCGCTGTAGCGCCGCGCGATCTCGGCAAACGACTCCTTGCCCTCAAGCGCCCGGCGAGTCTCGGCGTCCAGTTCGCGCAGATCGCGACCGGGGATGCGGCGGCGACGAAACCCGATGGCATTGAGCGCGCGAATCATCGCGACGGCGCCGTGAACCAACCAGCGGCATCGGCGCAGGCGGCGCTGCCGGCCCGTCAGCGCACGCTGGAACAGCGGGTCGATCAGCACCAGCGCGCGCGTCCTGTCCGGGTATCGATGGGCGAAATGGATCGCGATCTGGGCCCCGAGACTGTGGCCGACGACGACCGCGGCGTCGGCGGCCTCAGCCGCGAGCACGTCGTGCAGATCCGCGCACCAGACCGCCATCTTCAGGCGGGCGCGGGTCATCGACTCGCCGTTGCCGCGCATGTCGGGGCAGATCAGGTTCCAGTTCGCGGTCAGGCGGGTTTGGTCGACGAATTCGGACCACCGGGTGTGGTTGCTGGCGCCGCCGTGAACGAGCAGCAGGAAACGATCGCTGGGCGCATCGGCGCAGCTTCGCCAGTAGGCCAGTTCGAGGTCGTCGGTCGATGATCGGGTTCGTTTCGGCGTCATGGCTGAACAGCATAACGCGTTCGCCGCCGATTATCGGCCGCGCGATTTCTCGCCGGCGCCGCCGGTGCCCCTTATGCGATATGCGGGATATACTCGACACCGCCGATGAGGACCACCGCTCCATGAGCCTGTTCGCCGAACTCAAGCGCCGCAACGTGTTCCGCGTGGCTGCCGCCTACCTGGTCTCGACCTGGCTGCTGATCGAGATCGGCAGCCTGATGTTCGACGCGTTCGAGTTTCCGGACTGGGCCTCCCAACTGCTGATCACGTTTCTGGCGCTCGGACTGATTCCGACCCTGATCTTCGCCTGGGCGTTCGAGCTGACCCCGGGAGGAATCAAGCGGGAGTCCGAAGTCGATCGCTCCGGCTCGACCCGACAGCACACCGGCCGCCGGCTCGATCAGGTGACGATCGCAATGATTCTGCTGGCGCTCGGGGTCGTCATGCTGCAGCAGTTCGTGCTGGACGATTCTGGCGAGAAGCTCGCTCCCGGCAGCTTGGCCTCGCCGGGCGCGGCCACTACCCCGGCTCCGACCGATCGAATCGCCTCGTCGCCCGCGGCCGACAGTTACTCGCCCGACCCGAACTCGGTGGCCGTGCTGCCGTTCGTCAACATGAGCCCCGACCCCGACAATGAGTATTTTTCCGACGGCATCTCGGAAGAGCTGATCAACCTGCTGGTCCGGATCGACGGCCTGCGGGTGCCCTCGCGGACGTCGAGCTTTGCGTTCAAGGACCAGGCCAACGACGTGCGCGACATCGCCAGGAGCCTCGAGGTCGCGCACATCCTGGAGGGCAGCGTGCGCCGGGACGGCCAGCGGGTGCGCGTGACCGCGCAGTTGATCGACGCGCGCGAAGAAGGGGGTCATCATCTGTGGTCGCAGAGCTACGACCGGGAGCTCACCGACATCTTCGCGATTCAGGACGAGATCGCGGGCGCCATCATCGACGCGCTGGAAGTGGCGCTGGGAACCGCCACCCCGCGCCCTGCCCGAACCCGCGACCTGGAGGCCTATGATTTGTACCTGCAGGGCCTGCACCTGTTCCGCCAGCGCGAACAGAAGCTGCTCGAGGCCGAACGCCTGCTGCGGCAGGCGGTGGCTGCCGACCCGGATTTCGCCGAGGCCTGGGCCACCCTGGCGCTGGTCTACACCGTGCAGCCCTACTACCTCGAAGACGTCTCCCGTGAGCTCGCCGAGCCGCTCGCGCGAGAGGCGGCCGCGCGCGCGCTGACGCTGGATCCGACGCTGCCGGAGCCGCGCGCCGCCACCAGCCTGATCCTGCAATGGAGCGGGCGTTTGGTCGAGGCCATGGAACTGTCCAGCCAACTGATCGCGGATCATCCGCAGCACGCGCTGTCGCGGGTCTGGCACGGCGTTCTGCTGCTCAAAAGCGGCTATCTGCGCGAGGCGCTGGTCCAATTCGAGGCCGGCTACGATCTGGACCCGGTGTCCGGGGTCGCGATCGACTGGCTGGCCCGCGCGCGGATGATGAACGGTGAGACCGACGAGGCGCTGGTGCTGGCTCGCCGCGCCGTTCAGCTCGACCGCTTCTCGGCGCTCGACACGGTGGCTCAGGACCTGCTGCCCAGGGGCGAATTCGATGCTTTCCAGCGGGAAATCCCGGATGACCCGGCGCCGGCACGGGCCGACTACCGGCTCGTGATCCGGGCCCTCGAAAACCGGGATGAGATCCCGCAGATTTTGGCCGCGCTTGGCGACGGCAAGCAGCAGCAGTATCTGACCGGCCAAATCCGCTTCTTCCTGGGCCAGCCGGAGCCCTACTTTTCTGCCCTGCGCAGTATTCTGAGCTGGGACGAGACGGAGACGATGCAACTGTGGTGGCCGGCGGCCAGGCCGTTTCGCCAGCATCCCGAGATGAAATCTCTGGCCCGCGACTTCGGTTTGCTGGCGCTGTGGCGGCAGCGCGGCTGGCCGGACCTGTGCCGTCCGCTCGGGCCGGAGGATTTCGAATGCGACTGATCGGCCTCCAGCCGTGAGTTTGTGGTCGGAACTGAAACGTCGCAACGTGCTGCGGGTCGCGGCGGCCTACCTCGTGGTGGGCTGGCTGCTGCTGCAGGTGGCCGACATCGTGCTCGGCTACGTCGGCGCGCCGGACTGGATCGGCAAGCTGATGATCGCGCTGCTGGTGCTCTGCTTTCCGCCGGTCATTGCGGTGGCCTGGATCTTCGAGATGACCCCGGAGGGGGTGCGACGCGAAAGCGAACTGGACGCCGAACACAGCAACCACCGGGCGGCGCGGCGGCTCGACTACGTGATCATCGGCGCCGTCGTTGCGCTCGCGTTTCTGACCTATTACCGGGTGCTGGTCGAACCGGTCGGAGACGCGCCGCCGGGGCAGGACCCGGCGCCGATGGCGACGCCGGCGGAGTCGCTGCCGGAAGCGACGCCGGCTCAAGCGCCACCTCCGAACTCCATAGCGGTATTGCCGTTCGTCAACATGAGCGCCGACCCGGACAACGAGTATTTTTCCGATGGCATCTCCGAGGAAATCCTCAACGTGCTGGCGCGCGTGCCCGGACTGCGGGTCGCGGCGCGCACGAGCGCGTTCCAGTACAAGGGCAATGATCGGAACGTGGCCGAAATCGCCCGCAAACTGCGCGTCGGGCATGTCCTGGAAGGCAGCGTCCGGCGTCAGGACGATCGGGTGCGCGTCACCGCGCAGCTCGTTCAGGCCGACGGCGGATTTCACGTCTGGTCCGAGACCTTCGACCGGACCCTGGACGACATCTTCGCGATCCAGGACGAGATCGCCGCGGCGATCGCACGCGCGTTGGAAGTCGAACTGGGCCTGTCGGAGGCCGGTAACCGGACCGGGACCGAGAACCTCGAGGCCTACGAGCTTTACCTTCGGGGTGTGCACCACTGGTATCTGCGCACCTACGACGAGCTGGTCACCGCGACCGGCTATTTCCAGCAGGCCATCGCCGCCGACCCGAGTTTTGCCAAGGCCCATGCGGGCCTGGCTATGACCTTCGCGGTCATCGGCGGCTACGGCAGCTACCCGGGCGAGCCGTCGGTGCTGGCCCGCGCCAGCGCGGAGCGGGCGCTGGCGCTGGATCCGCGGTCGGCGGAGGCCACGGCCGCGCTGGCGATGAGCCGAATGGACGTTGAAGGCGATGTCGACGGGGCCGCTGCGCTGCTGCGCCAGGCGATCACGCTGAACCCGAATTTCGCCACCGGTCACCAGTGGCTGGGAAATCTGCTGTCATTGCGCGGTCAGCTCGGGGCCGCGCTGGCCAGCCTGGACCGGGCGGTCGCGCTGGATCCGGCCGCCAGGATCATGGGCATGAATCGCGCCTCGGTGCTTTACCTGCTCGGACGCCCGGAGGAAGCGCTCGCAGAAGCGGAGCGGGTGCTCGCGTTCGCCCCGGACCACCGCGGGACGCTGGTTCAGGCCGCGGACTTCAGTTTTGCGCTTGGCGACCTGGAGCGCCACGAGCAGTTCATGAGGCGTCTGGGCCGACTCAAGGGCAAGGCGGGCGTCGACCTGGTCGAGCGCATCATCGAGGCCTACGACGACGATCTCCTGAGTGAGCTGATGATCGACGAACTCGAGGGAATTCCAATCTACGCGGCCCAGAATCCGATGCATCCCAGCCCGTTTCGCGGCCCCGACATTCCGGTGCTGCTGAT
>JBFGYD010000031.1:0-10856 GCA_041587615.1 Lysobacterales bacterium | reverse complement strand
GCCCGCCCCCACCGGGGCGAGGTGATCGTCGTTGTCGGATTCCAGTTCGGCGCCGGCGTCGAGCAGCAGTCGAGCGGCGTCGGCATCGCCCAGATAGCACGCGTAATGTAGCGGGGTGTTCGATTCGGCATCCGCCTGATTGACCGGCGCGCCATGCTCCAGCAACCAGCCAATCACCGCAAGCCGCTCCGGCTTCTGGCTTCTGACCGCGGCCACCAGCGGAACGCTGCCGTTCTCACTGACCTGGCCCGGATCGGCGCCAAGTTCTACCTGCTGTTCCAGTCGACGCAGATCACAGTCCGCGGCAGCCTGCATCAGCGGGTGCTCGAAGTTCTGATTGCGATAGCGCAGCGAGGGTCTCATCGGTTTCGAACCCGGGTTCGGCTCGGCGGCCATGTCTGGATCGTAAGTGTTTTCCTTGTCATGACCGGGGCTTGGCTCGTTCGAGGGTACCAGCTTCCGGGCCTCGGAAAATACAAACGATGAGGTCCACGGCGCCAGCATCAGCAAATAGACGGCGACGACCAGGTACCACTCGGCGGGTCTGAACCCGGCGCCGAGATAGAACAGCGCCCATGGCACCGCCCCGAGAAACAGCACGGCGGCGACCACCGGCAGTCCTTCGATGGTCCGTTCTAAATCGCCTGTTGTCAGGCGCCGCGCGATCGCGCACCCGCGCAGCACGGTGCCGAATGGATTGCCTTGGCCGGCAGTCGGATGTGCCATCAGCATGCCGTGGGCCGGCCACCAGATGAGGCTTGCGACGACAAAGCTGATCGTGGCCAGCGCCAGAATGCTCACCCCGACAGGAGTCCACTCGGGTCGCGCCAACACAAGCGGAGCACCCACGAACAGGGCCGCGCCGCCGCCGAAGGCCAACTGCCATATCAGTTGTGACGGCAGCCGGTTGCGCGCGGCCGCCAGCGATACACTGCGGGGCGCAAGCGCCGCACCGGCACCGGCTATGAACAGGGCGTGGTTCAGAAACAGCAGCGCCGGAGCCCAAGGTTTGGGCAACGTGAACAGCAGACCGCCGATGACTATTGCCGGCACGAAACAATAGTACCGGGTGATCAACTGCGCCCCGGCGGTTTGGTATGCCATGCCACCCGCATTGTCGCTGCGTTTGCGGCATTTTACCCGATGCGTTTGCGAAAATTCATGAACCCGGTCTCTGGTTCGCGGCCGCTTATTATTCGGCGGAGACCTCGACCCCGCGCCAGAACGCCACCCGATCGCGGATGTTATCCGCCGACGGTTTTGGGTCGGGATAGTACCAAGCGGCGTCTTCGTTGATCTGTTTTCCGACGGTCACGTGGTAATAGTGCGCCTCTCCTTTCCAGGGGCAGTGGCTGCGGGTTTCGCTGGGGCTGAAGTATTCCGGATTCATCGCCGAGCGGGCGAAGTAATGATTGCCCTCGACGACCTCGGTCTGCTCACTGGCGGCCAATACGGCCCCGTTCCAACGGGCTTTGATCATGTTCAATGCCTCCAGCGTGTCACAATAGCAGGCGGCAACATAACACAGCAGAAGTAAGAGTCATGCAGAACTCAACGTCGACTGACGACAGCGACGCGACCGGCAGCCGCTGGGCCTTGCTACGCGACTTGGTGCGGTTTCAGCTCAAACTGTTGATGGACGGGCTGCGAGATCTGTTGATGAGTCCGGTCAGCCTGGTGGCCGCGGTTGCCGGGCTACTGCTGGAGCCGCGCGACCCGCGGCGCTATTTCGAGCGCGCTCTGCATTTCGGGCGCCGCACCGAGGAATGGATCAACCTGTTCGATCGCGCCCATGAGCCCGACACGGTGGGGATCGACGAGCTGTTCGGGCATCTTGAGTCGCGCCTGGTCGAGCAATACCGGCGCGGCGGATTGACCTCGAGCGCCAAGCACACGATCGATGCGTCCCTGGATCGGTTGCACCGCGCCGTGACGGTGGTTCGGACACGGGCGGCGGCCGGGCCCGGAGATCAAAGCGCCGACGACGCCGGCTCCTGAGGCCAGGGCCCGTCGATCAGCATCCGCTGCGCCGCGACCCGGTCCAGCGACTGGCCGATCAGATAACCTTGCGCCAGATCGCAGCCCAACTCGGCCACGTAATCGAGTTGCTGCTGCCGCTCGATCCCCTCGACCACGATTTTGAGCCCCAGGCCGCGCAGCAGCGCGACGATGCCACGCAGCAGCTCGACGCTGCGCTGATCGGTGTGCAGCGGGCGGACGAAAGCCTGGTCGATCTTGGCGTAGTCGACGGCCAGGTGGTAGATCGTGGCCAGGCTGGAATAACCGGTGCCGAAATCGTCGAGCGACACCTGAAATCCGAGCTCGTGCGAGCGCTCGATCCAGCTCTCGGTCAGGTCCAGGTCGATCGCCAGGGTCTCGGTAATCTCCAGCTTGATCGAGGCCCGGTCGATGCCAAACCGGTCGGTGATCGCGGCGGCCTGTTCGATGAACTCGGGGTTGGCGATCTGTCGACCCGAAACGTTGATGCTCATGAACGGCCGCGGCCCGGTTCCGGCCCGGATTTCTTGAAATTCGGCCAGTTCGCGACAGGCTGACTCGAACACGAACAGGCCGACCGGCACGATCAGGCTGGTTTCTTCGGCCAGGGTAATGAACAGCCCGGGCGAGATGCGCCCGCGGGTCGGATGGCGCCAGCGGGTGAGCGCCTCGAAGCCGGCCACCTGCCGGGTCGGAATGTCGAGCAGGGGCTGGTAGAAGACTTTGAGCTGCTGTTGTTTGAGTGCTTCCTTGAGTTCCGCCTCGAGCCGGATCTTGTCGATCCCGTGGCGGATGTACTCGCCGACGATGTCCTCGGAGAAAAGCTCCTCGTCGCGCTCGCTCAGGCCGATGTCTCCCTTGACCTTGTTTAGCCCGCTGCGGTAGCGGTCGAGCAGGATCTTGACCAGCAGCTTCAGAATAGGGTCGGCTTGAGCAATACGCTCGGTAAGCTGGTCGCGGGTGACCACCATCAGCCGAGTCTCGCCCAGCGCGGTAGCGGTCGCGGTACGGGGTGCGGAGTCGATAACCCCCATTTCGCCCACGATTTCGCCGGCCGCAAGGCGGCAGATGATGACGCTCTGGCCCTCCGAGTGGGTCGAGATCTCCAGCTCGCCGCTTTCGATAATGTAGGCACAGTCGGCTTTGTCGCCCTCTCTGAAAAGGACTTCACCGGACCTGACGACGCGGGTATTCTGCTGCTCTTTCATTGGGCGTTCAGTCTAGCGCATCGGGCGCCGACGCGCTGTACGAGGCGAATACGTCAACGTTGACGCAAATCCGCGGGTTGACCATGGGGAATGAGTCAAGCAAGCCGGCAGCCGGCCGGGGCCGCTGGCGCTGTTTTTGGGCGGCGCTGCCGGAGGCCGAATCAGAGCGCCGGCTGGCCGCCGTGGTCTCGCGCCTGCGCGCCGCCGAGGGTGGCGGTTTGCGCTGGATCCCGCGCGCCAACTGGCACCTGACCCTGCACTTTCTCGGATCGATTGGCGAATCCCGCATTGCCGCCCTGCGGGCGGCGCTCGAGTCGCGCCCGCTACCGGCCCCGTTGAGCCTGACACTGCGCGGAATCGGGCCGTTTCCAAGCGCCCGTCCGCGCACCCTGGCGGCATTGCTGGACTCAGCTCCCGCGCTCACTCAATGGGTTCGATACCTGCGGGCGCTCGAACCGGAGGCGGCTCGGGACGCGGAGAATTCTGATTACCTCGCCCATCTGACGGTGGCGCGACCCCGTCCGAGGCGCCGAGTCCGGTATCCGGAGCTGGAGCTGGCCACCGAGCTGCTGTTCGACCGAATCGCCCTGCTGCGCAGTGATACTAGGCCCAGCGGCGCGGTTTACACGCCGCTTGCGATTCAGGCCGCCGAGTGAACGAGCCCCCTGCCAGCCTCAGCCGCTCACGTACTGGACGCCGTTCCAACGCAGGACGTGGCTGCCGCGGCCGTCGCGACAGCGCAAGTCCCAGTAACCGTCGGTCAGAAAACTGCCCAGCCTCGAAGGGCGACAGGAAACCGGGCTGGCGCTCGCCCGCCAGCGGTCCTGTTCGAAGGTCAGCACCCGCAGCGACAGATCGGGAATGAATAGATCGGCCCGCGCCGGCGCCGGCGCCACCACGATCTCGGCCTGCTCGTCTCGGTTCAGGTCGACCACCGCCGCGACCAGTTGGTAGTCCGGCGCGATGCCGTGGGCGCGGACCGCTTCCTGAGCCCATGCTGGCAGCCCACCGATCGGTTGATAGGACAACGGCTGGCCGAGCCCGGAAAAGACCGCGGGCTCTCGCATCGGCAACAGGATCCAAGCACCACCCGCCGCCACGGCGGCAAACAGCAGCAAAATCCATGGCCAAGCCCGCCGTCGCCGGCGCTGGCCAAACACGGGTTTGGGTGATCTCATGGACGCGGATCCCAGTATTCGGCTAGCCCAGAGCCTGCCACCGAAAGAAGGCATTTTCGGGGCAGGCCAGGGGCGCCGGCCTGCCCGTCGTCGATACGGTTGCCAGGGAAAGAAATATTCCACCAAACAAACTACTCCTAGCCGGCGAGGTCGGCTAGGAGAGGGCGTCGAACTTGGCCTTGGCCTCGGTGAATTGCCGGTAGGCGCGCCCCAGATACATTCTGACCTCGTCGACGTAGCCGTCGGTCGAGGCCGACCAGACCCGGTTGAGATAGCGCTCGCCGGCGGCGAACGCGCTCATGACCTCGGCGTAAGAGCGCAGCCCGAACTGCGGGATCATGCTTTCCCTCGCGTCGGCAAAGGCGTTCAGATCGTGGCGAAACAGGCGGTCGATGTCGAAGCGTGCCTGATACGGGGGCAGTTCCGCCTTGCCCGCATCCAGGGTCTTCAGATTGGCCACGATGTTGTCCAGGCTGGAGCCCAGAATGCCGATATTGGCGCTGACCCGGTGGCTGGCGCCGGCCGCTTGCGCCCGTCCGCGGCGCAGCAGCCACACGCCGACGACGCCGACCGCGGCCGGGATCGCAAACCAGGTCCAGTTGACCTCCAGCGGGTGCAGGACGGCCACGAAGGCGCCGCCCAGAAATCCAGCGACGATCAGCAAATAGGCGAGTTTCAGCATCGTTTGGCCTGTTAAAGTCCCTTCCAAATGATTGAGATGGCGTAACTGACCCCGACCAGCGCCTCGCCGACGATCAGACCGGCGGCGACCGGGATGCCGATGTCCTCGGCGAAACGCTCGCCCTGGCGCCAGTTGGTATACAGCCTGGCGAACGTGCCGAGGCTGTAGGTCAGGACAATGGAAAACGGCAGATAAAAGCCCAGTCCGACGGTGATGCCGAGGCCGCCGGAAGTGGCGCTCAGCAACGCCCCGAGCGCGGCGCCGGCGACGTACTTCGCGATCGGCACGTCGCCCCCGAGGACGCCGCTGACCATGCTCGCCAGCGCCTGGCCCTGCGGCGCCGGCAGCGCGTCCGATCCCAGCGTGTAGGCCTCGTGCAGCACGAAAATCAGCGCCATAATCAGGATCGGGCCCAGCCAGGCGCCGAGGAACTGCCCGGCTTGCTGCATCCGTGGCGTCGCGCCGACCAGGTACCCGGTCTTCAGATCCAGCATCAGGTCGGTGGCCTGGGACATCGCGACGCAGGCCGCGGCGCCGACCATGACCGCGGCAACGATCGCGGCCGAGTCATCCAGTCCGCTGGCGATGAAGATCAAGATCGTGACCGCGATCAGGGTCATGCCGGACAGCGGCGACCAGTTGGTCCGCCCGATCGCTTCCGACAGGATCACTCCGGCAACCCAGACCCACAGCGTGCCCACGAGGGCCATGACGATGCCCCGGCCCAGGCCCATCTGCTCGGTGGACAGGAACGCGATCGCGCACAGCAGCACCACCGCCCCGGCGACGGCGATATATAAAAGCTTGATCGGCATCTCGTCGCGGGACAGAGCGGCGCCGGACTTGGCCGCGTCCTGCATGCTGCGGATGGCGCTGAGGATCAGGGGCAGCGCCAGAATCACCCCGGTGATCGCCCCGCCGATCAGCATTCCGATGCCCACCGGCCGGAACAGTGCGACGCGCATCGACCCAGGATCGTCGATCCGCGCCCCGCTGGAAGGGTCGATCGGGAACAGGTCGAACCCGGCCATCAGCGGCGCCAGCAGCCAGTAGCACACGTAGCCGCCGATGATGAAGGCGAAGCCGCCCTTGCCGGCGATGTAGCCGACCCCGATAGTGAGCAGGGACGCGTACCAGATGGCGTTCATGAAATCCGGCATGCCGATCTGTTGCCCCAGCTCGAGGTACTCGTGTTGGGGAAAACCCCACAGGATCGTCGCCTGCACGCCGCCGGCGATCAACGCCGCGACGATCAGATAAAGGGCCTTGCGCATCCCGGCGCCGGGCGCCTTCAGAATGGTGGCCACCGCGACCCCGCCGGGGTAGGTCAAACGCTCGAAATCGATCATCTGCTTGCGCAGCGGGATGATGAACGCGATTCCCAGGAACGCCCCGGCGATGCAGCCGAAGGTCATCACGACCGGGTTGAAGTTGGTCTCGCCGAGAATGAACAGCGCCGGTACCGAGAACATCATGCCGGAAGCCGCGCCGTTGACCGCGCTGGCGACGGTTTGAACGATGTTGTTCTCGATGATGCTGGAGCGCCGCAGCATCCCGCGCAAAATCGCGAATCCGAGAATCGCGGCCAGTTCCGAGCCCTCGATCGAGAACCCGAGCTTCAACGACGCGTAGCCGATGGAGACCGCGATGATGGCGCCGAGCAGATAGCCGACCAGGACCGCGACCGGGGTGAGTTCGGGGTAGGCGCCGGTCCGGACCGGGCCGGCCGCCGCTTGGCTGTCAGCCATTATTGTTCTCCTCGAAGACGCCGCCGGATGATAGCCAACCGGGCCGTCCATTGCATCCGCGCTAATCCCCGGGGTACACCGCGCCGTCTTCGATCCGGACCGCGAACGGGCGCAGGCTGGCGCCGATGCACGGTCCCAAAATGCAGACGCCGGTCTCGAGCACGAAGGTCGCGCCGTGGGCGGTGCACACCAGATGCCCCGCCGGAGTGAACAGAAAACGATCGGGAGCCCAGTTCAGCGGCCGCCCGGCATGCGGACAGCTGTTGTCATAGGCGATGACCCGGCCGTCGCGCCGAAACAGCGCGACGTAACGCGCCTCGTCGCCGTCGCCTGCCAGGATGACCTCTTTGCCGCCGCCCTCTGGGATCTCTTCGACCCGGCACAGCGGCCGGGCCGCGGTAGCCTTGCGCTCGATGCCCATAGCCCCAATCATTACCGGGTGAGGCGAGAATATCCACAGCCGGGCGGCAATCCGCTATGGCAGGCCGTCGGCGTCATCGTCGGCGCGGGCCTGTTTGCGCTGCTGTTCGTGCTCGGCCTGGCCGTGCTGGCGGTCGTCGCCGGCGTGATGGCGGTGGGGCTGGTGGCGTGGTGGATCCGTGGCTGGTGGTATCGGCGTCGCTATGGCTCTCAGCGGGCGCCCGGCGAAGCAAGCGGCGACTACATCGTTGCCGAATACACCGTGATCGAGCACGAGCGCGACGAGCCACCGCCGGAGCGGCCGCATCGGTGAGCGCCGCCGGATGGCGGCATTTCGACCACGACGCCGACATCGGAGTCGAGGGCACCGGGCCGACGCCGGCGGTGGCCTTCGAGCAGGCGGCCGTGGCGCTGACCGCGATCGTGACCGACGTCGCCGTGGCCACCGAGCAAGACTTTCAAATCGAGTGCCGCGCGCCGGATCTCGAGATCCTGCTGGCGGACTGGCTCAACGCGCTGATTTTCGAGATGGCCACGCGGCGGATCCTGTTTGGGAGGTTCGAGGTCACGATCGACGGCGATCGGCTGACTGCCCGGGCCTGGGGCGAACCGGTTGATCGGCCACGCCACCGTCCGGCGGTGGAACCCAAGGGCGCGACCCTGACCGCGCTCGAGGTCCGGCAGCTTGCCGACGGGCTCTGGCGGGCTCGCTGCGTGATCGACGTCTGATCTGAGTCAAAGTTTCGTCAGTTCCGCTGGCCATGCGGGACGGTACAATGGAGATCATGGATCCCTCCCTGTTCGAACGCATCGGCGACAACGAATGGCGGGCCGAGCCGCACGGAGCGATGCGCGTACCGGCGGTCCTTTTCGCCGATGCCGAACTGGTGCGCGCGATGGACGACAAGGTCTATCAGCAACTGACCAACGTCGCGACCCTGCCCGGGATCGTCGGCGCGTCCTATGCCATGCCCGATGCGCACTGGGGTTACGGGTTCCCGATCGGCGGGGTCGCCGCGTTCGACCCGGACGAAGGCGTGGTGTCCGCCGGTGGCGTGGGCTTCGACATCTCCTGCGGGGTTCGAGCGATGACTACCGGCATCCCGGCCGAGGACCTGCAACCGGTCCTGGCTGATCTGGCCGAGGCGCTGTTCGCCGCGGTGCCGGCGGGGGTCGGCAGCCGGGGCGCGATTGCGCTCGATAACCGCCAGATGGACGAGATGCTGGCCGGCGGCGCGCGCTGGGCCGTCTCCGAGGGCTACGGCGAGCCGGCCGACCTCGAGCGCATCGAAGACGGCGGCTGCGCGGCCGAGGCGGCCCCCGAGCACGTCTCGGACCGCGCCAAAGAACGCCAGCGCAGAGAGATGGGGACGCTCGGCTCAGGCAACCATTACCTCGAAATTCAGCGCGTGGCCCAGGTCTACGCCGCGGAGACGGCGGCCGCGTTCGGCCTTGAGCCGGGCGAAGTCGTGATCTCGATTCACTGCGGTTCGCGCGGACTCGGGCATCAGATCGGCACCGAATTCCTGCGCGAAATGGCGGTCGCCGCGCCGCGCGCCGGCATCCAGCTTCCGGATCGGGAACTGGCCTGTGCGCCGCTCGGCTCGGCGCTGGGGCGGCGCTATCTGGGCGCGATGCGGGCCGCGATCAACTGCGCGCTGGCCAACCGGCAGATCATCGGCCACTTGACGCGCGAAGTGTTTCGACGCCTGTTTCCGGAGTTGAGCCTCGAGCTTCTGTTCGACGTATCCCACAACACCTGCAAACTCGAAGAACATCGGGTGGCGGGCCGCAAGCGTTGGCTCTACGTGCACCGCAAAGGGGCGACCCGGGCGTTTGGGCCGGGCCACCCGGGCCTGGTCGAGCCGCTGCGGCGCGCCGGGCAGCCGGTCCTGATCGGCGGCACGATGGGCACCGAGTCGTACGTCATGACCGGCACCGGCGAAAGCGAAACGCGCGCGTTTTCGTCCGCCTGCCACGGCGCCGGCCGGGCGATGAGCCGGCGCGCGGCGACGCGCCGTTGGAGGGGTCGCGCGGTGGTAGATGAACTCGCCGAGCGCGGAATCATTATCAAGAGCCCGTCGCTGCGGGGGGTGGCCGAAGAAGCCCCCGGCGCCTACAAGGACGTTTCCCGGGTGGTCGACGCGGCCCACGACGCGGGTCTGGCGGCGAAGGTGGCTCGGCTCGTTCCGATGGCCTGCATCAAAGGCTGACCCGACCGCGGCCGCCGGGCTATCATGCGGCGGCGCCATTTTGTCGGGAGGACTCCACCGTGGAAATTGAGATCGAGTGGTCTCAGATCTGGTTCAACTTGATTCATCTGGGTATCGCCTACGTGCTGGCGCTGCCGGTGGCGATGGACCGCGAGCACGCCAAACTCGGGGTCGGGCTGCGCACCTTTCCGCTGGTGGCGGTCGCCGCCTGCGGCTACACCCTGGTCGGCATATCGGTGCTGAGTTCGACCGATGCCGAAGCCCGGGTGCTGCAGGGGATCATCACCGGGATCGGCTTTATCGGCGGCGGCGCCATTCTCAAGAGCAAGGGCAGCGTGTCGGGGACCGCGACCGCGGCCAGCATCTGGAACACCGGTCTGATCGGCATGGCGGTCGCGTTCAACCGCTACGAGATCGCCGGCCTGATGGCGCTGATCAACTTCCTGACGCTGCGCTACGTGCGCTACCTGAAAGCCGACGCCGACGAGCCGGACGACGGATAGCCGAATATTGCGCGAGCTTCACCGGGTGTTGCGCGCATGAGCGCCGATCCGTTCTTCGATCGCCTGCTGCTGGTCTGGCTCGGGCTGGCGGTTCTGGTCGCGCCGCTGCTGTTTTGCGTTCGCGCGCCCTATGGCCGCTACGTCTCGACCGCCGTGGGTCCGTCACTGCCGGCGAAGCTGGGCTGGACGGTGATGGAGCTGCCGGCGGTGGTGGTGTTCGGTTACTTCTTCGTGTCCGGCGACGCGACCAAGACCTGGCCGATGTGGACATTTTTCGCGCTGTGGCAGGGGCATTACCTGCACCGCAGCCTGATATACCCGCGGCGGCAGCGCGGCGGCGCTCGCATGCCGCTGCTGGTCGCGGCCGCGGCGTTCTCGTTCAACCTCGTCAACGGCTATTTGAACGGCCACTACCTGGGCACGCTGGCCGGCACCTATCCGGCCAGGTGGGCCCTCGACCCCCGCTTTCTCGGCGGTCTGCTGCTGTTCACGGCCGGCGCGGCCGTCAACCTGCACTCTGACGCCGTCCTGCGCCGCCTGCGGCGACCGGGCGAGACCGCTTACCGAATTCCACACGGCGGTCTGTTCCGCTGGGTGAGCTGTCCGAACTATCTCGGGGAGCTGATCGAATGGATCGGTTTTGCGCTGCTGACGCTTTCGCCGGCGGCGGCGGTGTTTGCGCTCTGGACCGCCGCCAACCTGGTGCCGCGGGCGCTGGCCCACCACCGCTGGTATCGGCGGCACTTTGCGGAGTATCCGACCGAGCGCCGGGCAATCATCCCCTGGGCTTTGTGACGGCTGTCAGAACCAAAGATTGACCGCGGTCAGCATGACCGCCAGAAAGACCACGGTCATCAGCGATCCGACCTTCAGAAAATCGGTGACCCGGTAGCCGCCGGGACCCAT
>JBFGYD010000030.1:0-10871 GCA_041587615.1 Lysobacterales bacterium | reverse complement strand
CCGCAAACGCTACCGGCAGTTGAACGGTGCCGGACCGGATCGGTTCGCGACTCCGATCGGGGTCGCGCTTGGGTCCAATCGACTGTTTGTTGCTGACGCGGGTTTGGGCAAAGTCTTTATCCTGGACCGCGGTTTCGAGACGCTGTCGACGATCGGCGGGTTTCAGCGCCCGACCGGCCTCGCGTTCGATCCAAATCACCTTCGACTGTTCGTTTCAGATACGCGGGCACATCGGGTCGAGGCGTATGATCTCAGCGGCGAGCATGAGTTCACGCTCGGCGGGCGCGGCGAGCAGCATGGACAGTTCAATTATCCGAGCCACCTGGCATTTTCGAACGAGCGCCTGTTCGTCAATGACACGCTGAACTTCCGGGTCCAGGTCTTCGACCCGGGCGGACGCCATTTGACGACCTTCGGCAAACACGGCTCCGGGTCCGGCCATTTGGGACAGTCCAAGGGATTGGCGGTGGACTCCGATGGCCATGTGTATGTCGCCGACGCGCTGTCGAACCAGATCCAGATCTTCGACCAGAACGGGATATTCTTGCTCGGGTTTGGCGACGGGGGTAACGGACCCGGAAGCTTTCAAATGCCGGCTGGGCTAGCGATCTGGGATGACGAGATCTACGTAGCCGACTCCCACAACCGCAGAGTGCAGGTCTTCCGCTACTTGCCGGAGGCGCGCTGACGTGCGCCGGGTAGTGGCGCTGATTTCGAGCCTGCTGGTGGGCGGCAGCGCCCACGCGGTCGGCAACATTGCCGAGACTGTTCACAACCTGTCGGTCACCGGGCCGGGTCAGTTCAAAAGCCTGAACGAGGATCGAATATGCATCTTTTGCCATACGCCCCACAGCGCCGTTCCCGAGGCGCCATTGTGGAACCGCCGCTCCAGCGGCTCCATCGGTGATCAGAGGCGATTAACGGGAGCGAGCTCCGCCCAACCCGGTGGCCCCTCGGCGGTTTGCCTGTCGTGTCACGACGGGACCATCGCGCTCGGTGACATGGTCAGCAACCTTAGGGAAGCGGCGGTGCGCGACAACGACCTGCGCGGGACGTTCTTAACCGGCAGATCGAATCTTGGCACGGACCTCTCCAATGACCATCCGGTAGCGATTCGATACGAATCCGGCTCGATCGCGATCGGCGGAAACCTGGTCCCACCGGCCGGCGTCGGCTTGCCGTTGCCTGACGGCGCGGTCCATTGCACCTCTTGCCATGACCCGCACGACGACTCGACTCCACCGTTTCTTCACCGCCCCTCCTTGAACGGCGTGCTGTGCACGTCCTGTCACGTCTTGTCAGGGGTGAACTGGAACTGGGAGAGCAGTTCTCATGCGATCTCGGACGTGTCTCCCCGAAGCGCCGATCCATGGTCCGAGCGCAAGCCCGAATGGCGTGGTCGAACCGTCAGCGAGAATGCCTGCATGAATTGCCACATGCCGCATAACGCGGTGACCGGAAACGGGTTGGTCAATGATCAGGAGGAAAAGACCTGCTTCCGCTGTCACGACAGCAGCGTGGCGCAAGACAATTTGCGGGCCGAGCAGATGAAGTTTTTTCGCCACCCGGTAGAGCAGACACCGAGCCTGGACCACGAAGGGGGCCATCTGGAGAACCCGCTTAGCACGCGGCTTCACGTCGAGTGCGGCGACTGTCACAACCCCCACGCCAGTCGCGACGATTTGCCAATGATCTCGTTCAACCCGACCAACCCCATGGGAACTGACCACTCGACCGCGCCGTTCGTCAACGGCAGTCTGGCCGGCGTAACGGGCATCGACATCAATGGCGCGTTAAAAAACGAAGCGGACTATGAATACGAAGTTTGCTTCAAATGCCACGGAGTTCCGGGCAGAAGCGCTTGCGAGAGCCGTCGTTGTTCTACCGCGGAACAGTATCGGATGACGCGGCAGGATGGGATCTACAATCTGCGTGACAAGTTCGATCCGGGTAACCCCACGCTGGTTTCGTACCACCCGGTCGCGATCAACGATCCGGCCAACAACGGCGAGGTTCCAAGCCTTCGCAACGACATTCCGTTGAGCCGTGGCAGCGGCCTCATTTATTGCGGCGACTGCCACAGCAGCGATGTTTCACCGGCGGCCGGCGGGATCGGCCCCAGAGGGCCTCATGGATCTCGAAACGAGGCGATCCTGGCGCTGCGTTACGAATTCAATCCGAAATCCGGCTTCAACCTCGCTTCCGGCGGTCTGTGCATGAAGTGTCACGACGCGGGCAGCCTGTATGGCAACGATTCGTTCCTGCACCGCCAGCACGTTGTCGATCGCGGCCTCTCGTGCCTGAACTGCCATGATCCGCACGGCTCGGCGAGTTACCCGCACCTGATCAATTTTCTGACCAGCTCCAGCGCCTCCGGCCAAACGCTCGAGATCACCGGCTTAGGCGGCTCCAGCGATCCGACCTGGGTGGACACCGGACGATACCGGGGGACGTGCTATCTGAATTGCCACGGCACCGTACATGACGGAGCCGAGTATTGATCCAACCAAGAGGAGACCACCATGATCGCGAACAAAACCGTCAGCGCTTTCTTCTGCATATCGATGCTGGCCGCCGCGGGCGTTCAGGCCGGCGGCGACCCGGCCAGGGGACAGGAACTAGCGGAGGACTGCGCCGTTTGCCACGGCGAGCAAGGGCTGGGCGACGACACGTTCCCAGCCATTGCCGGCATGGGTGAGAGCGCGATGGCGGAAGCGCTGGCGGGCTTCAAGTCCGGCGAAAAAGAAGGCGATTTCATGCCGGATTCGGTGGCGGAGCTGAGCGAGCAGGACATGGCTGATGTGGCGGCGTACTATGCCACGCTGCCCGCTCCCGCAAATTAACTGCGCGCAGGGAGGCCGGGGTGCGGCATGAGGCGCGCCAGTGTACGCGAGGAACCTGGGCGGGTGATATTCTCAGCGGATGCCGACGATCACGCGCTCCGCCCTGGTGCCTTACGGACCCGAGAAGATGTTTGACCTGGTCAACGAGGTTAAACACTATCCCGATTTCCTGAGCTGGTGCGTGGGCGCTCGCGTGCTGGAGCAGGGCGACGACGAACTGACCGCGGAGCTTATCGTGCGACTCGCCGGAATCGAGCAGCGGTTCTCGACCCGCAACGCGCTCAGCAGGCCGCACGGGATGTCCATTCGTTTGCTGCGCGGACCGTTTCGGGAATTCCACGGTCGTTGGTCCTTTCGGCCGCTGGGGGAGGGCAGCAAGGTGGCGCTCAGCCTCGCGTTCGAATTCGGAAACGGGATCATAAGCCGGGCGTTCCGCAGCGGATTCTCGCGCGTCGCGGAGCAGTTGGTGACCGATTTTTGCGCCCGCGCCGACCGCATCTATGGCGACTGAGCCCAAGCGGCTCACGGTCGAGGTGGCCTACGCCGAGGCCGATCGCCAGGAACTGATCCGGATCGAAGTCAGGCCGGGCACCACGCTCCGCGAGGCCGTCATCCAATCCGGCATCGGCGAACGCTTCGACGGCGCGGATTTGAGCGAGGGCAACGCCGGCATCTTCGGTCGCATCCGGCCGCTGGACACGCCGCTCGAGGACGGCGACCGGGTGGAAATCTACCGGCCGCTGACGCGCGATCCGAAGGAAGTACGCCGCCTGCGCGCGAGAAAGGGGCCATAAAAAAGGGGCCAGGTTCAATTTCCACCAAAAAAGGGGCCAGGTTCAATTTCCAGCCGGCGCTCGGGTAAACCTGAATGAGTCCGCGCAGAAATTGAACCTGGCCCCTTTTTTGGGGCGGAGGCTGGAAAATGAACCTGGCCCCTTTTTTAGGCCCCTTTTTTAGCCGGTGTCGGTCTCGGCAGGCTTGTCGTCGCCGACGACTTCGGAGTCCTCGGGCAGGTAGTTGCCTTCGATCTTGATCAGGCGATTGTCCTCGAACGTCAGCGACAGCAGCTTGCGGGTCACGCGCTTGCCGCGCCGGTGGTAGGTGCTGATGTAGTCCCAACGGTCGTGGCGGAAAGGGCTCTCGACCGCCGGGGTGCCGAGCACCAGCGCGACCTGGCGCTTGGTCATGCCCGGGCGCAGATCGTCGACCAGTCGCTGGTCGAGCAGGTTGCCCTGCTGGATGTCGACCTTGTAGATGAACCGGCAGCCGGAAACGGCCACCAGCAGCGCCAGGCAAGCGATCCCGAGCAGACCCCTGAAATCTCTAATATTCGTTATATTTAACATGTACCTATGCGTGTTTTTTCGAACCCGTCTTAGGCGCTTGTCGTGGCGCAGGGAGAAACGCCCGAGCGGCCGGTCGAAGTGATCCAAGGCGCGGGATGATACAATACCGCCGCCGCAAAATGCAGGACTTTCGGTGGAATCGCAAGAAATCAGAAAGGCGGGGCTGAAGGTCACGCTGCCGCGGGTCAAGATTCTGGAGATCCTCGAATCCAGCTCCACCCGGCACCTGTCGGCCGAGGACATCTACAAGAAACTGCTGGCCGAGGGCGAGGAAATCGGCCTGGCGACCGTCTACCGCGTTCTGACCCAGTTCGAGACCTCCGGTTTGGTGGTCAAGCACAATTTCGAAGGCGGCCAGTCGGTGTACGAAATCGACCGCGGCGATCACCACGATCACATGATCTGCGTGGACACCGGCAAGGTCATCGAGTTTTTTTCCGAAGAACTCGAACAACTCCAGCGCGATATCGCCGAGCGCCACGGCTTCGTGCTCGAAGATCACACGATGGTGCTGTACGTGCGGTCCAAAGCGGACAAAGAATAGCTCTCGGCAGGCGCGCGCTCAGCCTGCAGCCCCGCGCAGCATTTCCTCCGCGTGAGCGCGGGTCTGGTCGGTGATTTTCAGGCCCCCCAGCATTCGAGCCACCTCGGCCACCCGTTCGGCGTCGCTCAGCCGCGTGGCGCTGGTCGTGGTCGCGCCCTTGCGCTGCTTTTTTTCGACCTTGAAGTGGGTGTGGGCGCAGGCCGCGACCTGGGGCAGGTGGGTGACGCAAAACACCTGGGTGGCGGTCGCCACCGCGCGCAGCTTCTGACCCACGATCTGAGCCGTAGCGCCGCCGACCCCGGCGTCGACCTCGTCGAAGATCATGCTGACCGGGCGGTCCGCCTCGCTCAGGCTCACTTTGATCGCCAGGCAGATTCGCGACAGCTCGCCGCCGGACGCAACCTGGCCCAGCGGCGCCAGGTCGGTTCCGGGATTGACGGCCACCCGGTAAGCGATCTCGTCGAGTCCGGCCCGCCGAAACGGTCGCTGCGGATCGTGATCGACGTCGATCTCGAACCGCCCCCCCTGCATGCCGAGCTGCGCCATCATCGTGGTCACCTCGGCGGCCAGCGCGGCGGCGGCCGACCGGCGTGCCTCGGACAGCGCGCCGGCCAGCTTCCGGTATTTGCGTTCGAGCCGGCCAACCTCCTCGTTCAGCCCTTGTTCGCGGGCCTCGAATTCGACCGCATCGGCCAAGCGCGTTTCGAGCGCGGCAAGCTGCTGCTTCAAATCTTCGGGCGCGACGCGGTGCTTGCGCGCCAGTTGATGGATCTCGGCCAGCTGCTCTTCGACCAGCGCCAGCCGCTCCGGGTCCAATTCCTGCGACTGGTGGTAGCGGTTGAGCGCAATGCCCGCCTCCTGGGTCTGGATCAGCGCGCTTTGAAGCAGCTCCAGCGGTTCGCCTAGCGAAGAGTCCACCCGCGCCGCTCGTTCCAGGCGCTGGACCGCGGCGGTGAGTCGGGCGCCGGCGCCGTCATCGTCGGATTCGCCTTCGATGCTCGCCAGCGCTTCGCTCGCGGCGGCGATCAGGTCACCCATGCCGGCCAGCCGGCGCTGTTCGTCGTTGATGCCGTCCAGCTCGGCGGCGTCGACCGCATGACGTTCGAGTTCGTCGATTTGGTAGCGCAACAGGTCCAGCTCGGCCGGCGACAGCGCGGCCTGAGCGCGCAGCGCCTCGAGCCGTGCCTGGGCCGCCTTCCACTGTTCGAATAGGCCGGCCAGCGCGGCCACCTCCGCCGGGCGGTTCAGGTAGGCATCGAGCAGCCGGAGCTGCTCGGCGCGGCGGGTCAGCGCCTGATGCTCGTGCTGACCGTGAATCTCCACCAGCAGGTCGCCGAGCTGACGCAGTTTCTGCGCCGGCACGGGCACGCCGTTAATGAATGCGCGGGAGCGGCCCTCGGCCTTCAGCACCCGCCGCAGCAGCAGATCCTCGTCCAGGTCCAGTTCTTCGGCGGCAAGCCACTGGGTCAGGTCGGGCCGGCGGCTGAGGTCGAATTCGGCGCTGACTTCGCAGCGCTGATCGCGCACGGTCGCGGCGCTTGCGCGCCCCCCCAGCGCGAGCTGCAGTGCGTCGAACAGGATGGACTTGCCGGCGCCGGTCTCGCCGGTAAAAACCGACAAGCCCGGTTCGAATTCGAGTTCGAGGCGTTCGATCAGGGCGAAATTGCGAATCGAAAGCGCGGTCAGCACGTCCCAATGGGCCTGGATTGATTCGCGGCCAACCTACACCGAGGCGGGTTGGAGTACAAACCTCGCAATTCTGACTGACCGTCGGCTTCCGGCAGATCGGCCAAAAGTCGCGATCGGGCAACGCCGCCCTTGCCAAGAGCTACTCGCGGGCCTTATATAAATGGCAATGGACACCGAACTCAACGCGCGCGCGCGGCATCTGCTGCGGACCCTGGTCGGGCGCTACATCGATCAGGGACGGCCGGTTGGATCGCGGAACCTGGCGCGTCATTCGGGATTGAATCTGAGTCCGGCCACGGTCCGCAACGTGATGGCCGATCTGGAAGACGCCGGCTTCATCCATGCGCCCCATACGTCGGCCGGGCGGGTGCCCACCGTCCAGGGCTACCGCTTTTTCGTCGATACGCTGGTGACGCTGAATCCGCTGGCCAGCCAAACGTCCGAGGAGATCGAAGAGAAGCTCAAAGACACCCACCCGGTCAGCCACGTCATCGACGAGGCGTCCGAGGTGCTGTCGATGCTGACCAACTTCGTCGGCGTGGTCACCGTGCCCAAGCGGGAAGGATTCGGCTTCCGGCGTATCGACTTCGTGCCGATCGACCGCCGCCAACTGTTGGCGATCCTGGTGTTTCAGGACGGCGAGGTCGAAAACCGGATCGTGGAGACCGATCGCGAGTACGGCGCGTCCGAGCTGGAGCGCGCCGCCAATTACCTCAATCGCGAGTACGCGGGTTCTTCGCTCCGCGAGATCAAGCAGCGTCTGGTCGACGATCTGGTGCAGGCGCGTCAGGAGATGGACGAGCTGATGCGTGCCGCGATCGAGCTGGCGCGCTCGGCGTTCGGGCCGGGCGCGGACCAGGATGTGGTGGTCGCCGGTCAGACCCGGTTGATGGGCTACGAGGACTTGTCCGACGTCGAGAAACTTAAGACGCTGTTCGACGCGTTTCAGGAAAAGCGCGAAATCCTGGATCTGCTGCAGCGCTGCGTGGACTGCGACGGCGTTCAGCTTTTCATCGGCGAGGAATCGGAGTCCGAGGCCCTGCAGCCGTGTTCTCTGGTCGGTGCGCCGTATCAGTTCCAGGGCCGCGTCGTTGGCGTGCTCGGTGTCATCGGCCCGACCCGAATGGCCTACGATCGGGTCATCTCGGTGGTCGACACCACCGCCAAAATCTTGAGCGCGGTCTTGAATCAAACCGCTTAGACCTCATGTAGCCTGGGAGTGTGAAGTGCCCCGGCCGCGTCTGAGCAGGCAGGGACCGTGGATATGTCTGTGTCGTGCGCCCAACGGACTGACGACGAGAGGAGCCCATGAGCGACCCGAATGAAATCGAACTCGAGCAGGAACCGGCCGAGGACGCCGCCGCCCAGCCGGAGCCGGATTCCGGCGGCAACGGTCAGGACGCGCCGGCGCCGGACCTCGAGGAGCGGCTGAGGCTTGCCGAGGAGACCGCCGAGGAGCGACTGCAGGAAATGCTGCGAGCGCGCGCGGAGGTTGAAAACGCCCGTAAGCGCGGTTACCGCGAGATCGAGCGCGCTCGAAAGTACGCGCTGGAACGCTTCATGGCGGACATGCTCGAAGTTCGCGACTCGCTGGAGCGGGCCCACGAGGCGGCCGAGGACGAAACGGTCACGGTCGAACACCTGAAAGAGGGTACCGAGCTGACCTTCAGGCTGCTCAAAAAAGTGCTCGACAAGCACGGACTTCAGGAGATCGACCCGGAGGGAGAACGATTCGACCCGGAGCGCCATGAGGCGATCAGCGTCCTGCCCACCGACGAGCACGAGCCGGACACCGTCGTGCAGGTGGTGCAGAAGGGTTATGTCCTAAACGACCGGCTGATCCGCGCGGCGCGGGTGATCGTCGCCGCCGCGCCAGGTTGAAAAGGCTGCGCCAAGCCCCATCTTCGGAGCAGGATTTCGAATTACTGAATTAACGTTTTTGGAGACTTCCAGATGGCAAGAATCATCGGTATCGATCTGGGCACGACCAACTCCTGCGTCGCGATCATGGAGGGGGGCAAGACCCGGGTCATTGAAAATGCCGAAGGCGACCGAACGACGCCTTCAATCGTCGCCTTCACCAAGGACGGCGACGTATTGGTCGGTCAGGCCGCCAAGCGTCAGGCGGTCACCAATCCGGCCAACACGCTGTACGCGGTCAAGCGTCTGATCGGGCGCAAGTTCGATGAAGACGTCGTGCAAAAAGACGTGGGCATGGTCCCGTACAAGATCGTCAAGGCCGACAACGGCGACGCCTGGGTCGAGGGTGGCGGCAAGAAGCTGGCGCCGCCGGAGATTTCCGCGCGTGTGCTGATGAAGATGAAGAAGACCGCCGAGGACTATCTGGGCGAGGAAGTCACCGAGGCCGTGATCACGGTCCCGGCCTATTTCAACGATTCGCAGCGCCAGGCGACCAAGGACGCCGGGCGAATTGCCGGGCTGACGGTCAAGCGCATCATCAACGAGCCGACCGCCGCGGCACTGGCCTACGGGCTGGACAAGAAAGGCGGCGACCGCAAGGTCGCGGTCTATGACCTGGGCGGCGGTACCTTCGATATTTCGATCATCGAGATCGCCGACGTCGACGGTGAGAAGCAGTTCGAAGTCCTGGCCACCAACGGCGACACGTTTCTCGGCGGAGAGGATTTCGACCTGCGTCTGATCGACTATCTGGTCGAAGAGTTCAAGAAAGACCAGGGCATGGACCTGCGCAACGATCCGCTCGCGCTGCAGCGGCTCAAGGAAGGGGCCGAGCGGGCCAAGATCGAGCTGTCGACCTCGCAACAAACCGAGATCAACCTGCCCTACATCACGGCCGACCAGACCGGTCCCAAACACCTCAACATCAAGGTAACTCGCGCCAAGCTGGAGTCGCTGGTGGAAGACCTGGTCAAGCGCACGATCGGTCCCTGCCGGACCGCGCTCAACGATGCGGGGCTGAAAATCGGCGACATCAACGACATCATCCTGGTCGGCGGCCAGACCCGCATGCCGATGGTCCAGCAGGCGGTGGCCGAGTTCTTCGGCAAGGAGCCGCGCAAGGACGTGAACCCGGACGAGGCGGTGGCCGTCGGCGCCGCGGTCCAGGGTGGCGTGCTGGCGGGCGACGTCAAGGACGTGCTGCTGCTGGACGTGACGCCGCTGTCGCTCGGGATCGAAACCCTCGGCGGGGTCATGACCAAGCTGATCGAAAAGAACACGACGATTCCGACCAAGGCCTCGCAGGTGTTCTCGACCGCCGAGGACAACCAGACCGCGGTGACGGTTCACGTGCTCCAGGGCGAGCGCGAGATGGCTTCGGCCAACAAGTCGCTGGCGCGCTTCGACCTGGCCGGCATCCCGGCCGCGCCGCGCGGCATGCCGCAGATCGACGTCGAGTTCGATATCGACGCCAACGGCATCCTGCACGTGCGGGCCACCGACAAGGCCACCGGCAAGGAACAGCGGATCGAGATCAAGGCCGGCTCGGGCTTGAGCGAAGCAGAGATCGAGAAAATGGTCGCCGATGCCGAGGCGCACAAGGACGAGGACCGCAAGTTCCACGAGCTGGTCGGCGCGCGCAACGCCGCCGACGCGCTGGTGCACGCGACGCGGACCAGCCTCAAGGATGTCGGCGAATCGCTGGACGAAGGCGACAGGATGAAGATCGAGGGCGCGATCAAAGAGGTCGAAGAGGCGATGGCCGGCGACGACAAGGACGCGATCGAAGCCAAGAGCCAGCAGCTTCAGCAGGCGGCCCAGATCCTGATGCAAAAGGCGGCCGAGAAGGCCCAGCAGCAGGATGAGCCCGAGACTGCAACCGAATCTGCCGCCGCCAGCGACGACGTGGTCGACGCGGAATTCGAGGAAGTCAAGGAAGACGACAAGTAAGGCGGCGCCGCCAGGAGCGGTGGACGGCCCGTGATGGCATGATGGCCGTGACGGGCGCACCGCCGCCCACGTGGGCGGCGCCGATATCGATGGTGTGATGGGGCGCTTGGCCGGATTGCGTTTCGGCTGCTCGAGGGGGCTTCAGGGCGTGTTGTTCGATGGCTAAGCGGGATTACTACGAGTCGCTGGGGGTTGGCAAGAGCGCCAGCAAGGCCGAGCTGAAGCAGGCGTTTCGGCGCCTTGCGATGAAGTACCACCCCGACCGCAACCCCGACGATCCGCAGGCGCAGGAGAAGTTCAAGGAGGCCAAGGAAGCCTTCGAGGTCCTGAGCGACGATCAAAAACGCTCGGCCTACGACCGTTTCGGACACAACGGGGTCAGCGGTCTGGGCGGCGGCGGTGGTTTCAGCGGGGACGTCGGCGACATTTTCGGCGACATATTCGGCGATATCTTCGGTGGGGGCGGCCAGCGCCGGCGCCGCCAGCGCGGTTCCGATCTGCGCTATCCGCTCGAGCTCGACCTGGAAGAGGCGGTCGAGGGGGTCGACAAGAAAATCCGCGTGCCGACCCGGGTCGGCT
>JBFGYD010000029.1:0-11025 GCA_041587615.1 Lysobacterales bacterium | reverse complement strand
GAGCGTATTCGGCGGCGCCAGCACCGGCGCGTGATTGGCGTTGATGGCTTTGAGCGGGATCCGCTCGATGCCCTCGGGCAGGTCCTGACTGGGCGTGAACACGCGGTCTTCGATCGCGTCGGCGGGCAGCTCCAGCAGCGGGGTCGGGTCGATGCTCAGGTCGTAGGCGATCACGCCCCAGCGGTTCACAGGGTGCGGGCACAGCGGTAACACCATCGCCAGGCAGCCGCGTCTGGCGGAATATCGGGAGGATACGTGCAGCACCGGCTTGGAGTTCGCGAAATCAAGCATCGCGGCGCAGCGGTCGCGGCCCCGGCTGGCGTAGCAATACGCAAACAGGCGCGGCTGCCGGGCGCGCACCAGTCGCGCCAGCTCGATCGTGGCGCGCACGTCGGCGAGCGCGTCGTGGGCGCGTTCCTGACCCAGGCTGTTGGCCGCGGCGAGGTGCTCGAGGCGAAAGCTCGGCGCCCCGTCCTCGCGCCGCGGCCACTCGATGTCGGCCGGCCGCAGCGCGTAGCACAGCCGCACCACGTCGATCAGATCCCAGCGGGAGTTTCCGTTCTTGTATTCGCGCGCGTAGGGATCGTAGAAATTGCGGTACAACAACCGGCGCGTGACCTCGTCGTCGAAGCGGATGCTGTTGAAGCCGACCCCGCAGGTGCCGGCACGCGCCAGCCGCTCATTGACGGCGGCGGCGAATTCCGGCTCGGGCCGGCCGTTCTCGAGCGCAGCCTGGGGGGTGATGCCGGTCAGCAAGCAGGCTTCAGGCTGAGGCAGGTAATCGTCGCTGGGGGACGCGTAGAGCACCAGCGGCGCCGAGATTTCGTTGAGCTCCAGATCGGTGCGCACACCCGCAAACTGGCTCGGGCGATCCACCCGAGGATCGATCCCGAAAGTCTCGTAGTCGTGCCAAAATAGGGTCTCCGCCGCCATCGCCCCAGTCTACCGGTTCCAGGCCGACAATTGATCCAGATTTCGCACGACAAAGACGCCCCCACAACCCCCGCACGGCCCGAGATCAGCCAGGCGAGGACGGCGTGCGGTTTCGCCACGGGCGACGGCACCACCGAGCCACTTGTTCGCCTGCGGCGAAACCGTAACTCGGCTTGTGCTTGCCCTGGCGAAGAAGCGCGCCGGCCGGAGCCGACCTACGCTCACCGAAGGCGAAAAAGTAAGAACTCAGCCAGGCGCAAACCAATTGCGGTTTCGCCGTCGGGCAGGTCGGCGACTGGTGCGGTTTTCGGCTTGCCGAAAGAAGCGCCGGGAGACCGACCGTCGCCCGGAAGAAGCGTTTGGTTGAAGCCGTCCTTGGTTCGACGAAGACGCCCCCGCAACGGGCACGGCCCGCGATCAGCCAGGCGCAAACCAATTGCGGTTTCGCCGAAGGCGAAGAAGCGTTTGGTTGAAGCCGTCCTTGGTTCGACGAAGACGCATGCATTGAGCTATGATTCCCGCCCTTTTCAACCCA
Source organism: Lysobacterales bacterium (assembly GCA_041587615.1). GTDB lineage: Bacteria > Pseudomonadota > Gammaproteobacteria > Xanthomonadales > SZUA-38 > JBFGYD01. Next base: position 9,557 of record JBFGYD010000029.1, on the reverse strand, counting down.
GCCCACGATCTCCATGACCATTCGCACCCGCTTCGCGCCCAGTCCGACCGGCTATCTGCACGTCGGCGGCGCCCGCACGGCGCTGTTCAACTATCTGTATGCGCGCCGCCACGGCGGGCGGTTCATCTTGCGGATCGAGGACACCGACCGGGAGCGCTCCGACGAATCGTCGGTGGCGGCGATTATCGACGGGATGGCCTGGCTGGGGCTGGATTGTGACGAGGGCCCCTTCTATCAGAGCCAGCGTACGGACCTCTACCGGGATACGATCGAGCGCTTGTTGCAGAGCGGGCAGGCCTATGCCTGCTACTGTTCCAAGGCTCGCCTCGAAGCGCTGCGGGAGCGGCAGAAAGGCGAGGGCGTCAAGCCCCGCTACGACGGCCGCTGCCGCGATCTGAGCGGCCCGCCACCGGGCGGAATCGAACCGGTCGTGCGGTTTCGCAACCCGCTAGCCGGGGCGGTGAGCTGGAACGACGGGGTCAAGGGGCCGATTGAAATCCAGAACGCCGAACTCGACGACTTGGTCATCGCTCGCGCTGACGGCGCGCCGACCTACAATCTAACCGTGGTCGTGGACGACATCGATCTAAACATCACCGACGTCGTGCGCGGCGACGACCACGTCAATAACACCCCCCGACAGATCAACCTGTACCAGGCGCTGGAGGTCGAGCCGCCGCGCTTCGCCCACCTGCCGATGATTCTCGGAGAAGACGGCGCAAGACTGTCCAAACGGCACGGCGCGGTCAGCGTTTTGAGCTACCGCGATCAGGGATTTCTGCCCCAGGCGCTGCTCAACTATCTGGTGCGCCTGGGCTGGTCGCACGGCGACCAGGAGGTCTTCTCGCGGGCCGAAATGATCGCGCTTTTCTCGCTCGAGGACGTGAACCGCTCGCCGGCGAGCTTCAGCAGCGACAAGCTGACCTGGCTGAATCACCAATATCTGAAGAGCGAGCCCGCCGCTATATTGGCGCCGCAACTCGAATGGCACTTGCGGCAGCGCAAGCTCGACCCGTCCGCCGGCCCCCCGCTCGGGGCGGTGATCGAACTGCTGCGCGAGCGCGCGCCGACGCTGGCTGAAATGGCGGCGCAGGCCGAATTCTTGTTCCGTGATTTCGAGCGCTTCGACGAAGGCGCTGCGCGTAAGCACCTCAAGATCGCGGCCGCCGCTCCCCTCGAGCGCCTGCGCGGGGCACTTGCGGCCGACGACGAATGGACCGTGACCAGCGTGCAGGGCGTCATCGACCGGGTGCTGTCCGAACTTGGGATCGGCTTCGGAAAACTCGGCCAGCCGCTCAGGGTTGCGCTGACCGGTCGCGCGGCCGGTCCGCCCAACGACCAGGTCCTGGCGCTGCTGGGCCGGGAGCGGAGTCTGGAGCGCCTGGATCGCGCGCTCGCTTTCATCGCCGGGCGCGCGGCCGCGGCGGAGGCGCGCGCATGAAAAAGCAACGCAGTTTCCACGAGGATTTCGGTCGACATACCGATCCGCTGCCGGGCTCGACCCGCGGCTTTGCGCTGACGATGGCCGGAGCGCTGGTGCTGATCGGCTTGTTCTTTTGGTGGAAGGCCGATATCGAGCCATGGTGGGCGCTGATCCTGGCCGCGGTGTTCTTGCTGCTCGAGTGGATTTGGGCTGAGGCCCTGAAGCCGCTGAACTGGCTGTGGTTCAAACTCGGTATGTTCCTCGGTTCGATCATGGCGCCGCTGATCATGGGCTTGATCTTTTTTCTGGTGGTCACTCCGATTGGCCTGATTCGGCGGGCGCTCGGCAAGCACTCGCTGGACCTGGGCTTCGACGAGCATGCGACCAGCTACTGGCACCGGCGGGAACCGCCGGGTCCCGATCCGAAAAACCTCCCGCGGCAGTTCTGATGATTATTCTCGGCATCTCCGCCTATTACCACGACAGCGCGGCGGCGCTGCTGAACGATGGCGAAATCGTGGCCGCGGCTCAGGAGGAGCGCTTCACCCGGCGCAAACACGACGCTCGCTTCCCGGGTCACGCCGTGCGCGCCTGCCTCGAGGCGGGCCAGGTTGACCTGGACCAGGTCGATTACGTGGTCTTCTTTGAAAAGCCGTTCATCAAATTCGAACGGTTGTTGGAGACCTACGTACAGTTCGCCCCGCTCGGGTTTCGGTCGTTTCGGATGGCCATCCCGCTGTGGATCAAGGAAAAACTGTTCCAGAAGACGACGATCAAGGCGGCGTTGGCCGAACTGTATCCGGGTCAAGCCCCGCGCCACGATCTGCTGTTTTCGGAGCACCACTTGAGTCATGCGGCGAGCGCTTTTTTTCCGTCGCCGTTTGACCGGGCCCTGGTCCTGACCATGGACGGGGTCGGTGAATGGGCGACCACCACCGCCGCCATCGGCCGCGACAACCGCCTGGCGATCCATCGCGAGATCCATTTTCCGAACTCGCTCGGATTGCTTTATTCGGCGTTTACCTACTACTGCGGATTCCGGGTCAATTCCGGCGAGTACAAGCTGATGGGCCTGGCGCCTTACGGCGAGCCGCGTTACGCGGACCTGATTCGGGAGCGTCTGATCGACGTGAAGCCGGATGGCTCGTTCCGCCTCGATCAGCGCTATTTCAACTACTGCACCGGGCTGACGATGACCAACCGCCGTTTCGACCGTCTCTTCGGCGGCCGCCCGCGGGCTCCGGAGTCGCCGCTGGAGCAGCGCCACATGGATCTGGCCGCTTCGGTGCAGGCGGTGACCGAGGACGTGGTGTTGGGCCTGGCGCGCTCGTTGCGACAGGAGACCGGGGAAAAGAACCTGTGCCTGGCCGGGGGCGTGGCGCTCAATTGCGTCGCCAACGGCAAGCTGGAGCGCGCCGGGATCTTCGAGCGGATCTGGATTCAACCCGCGGCCGGCGACGCCGGCGGTGCGCTCGGCGCGGCGCTTTATGCTCATTACTGTCACCTTGATCGGCGGCGCCGACCCGAATCACCAGACAGCATGCGCGGCGCCTATCTGGGCCCGGAGTTCTCGGCCGAGGAAATCGAAAGCCGGTTGCGCGCCAAGGGTGCGATTTTCTCCGTCATGAGCGAGCGCGAGCTGATCGCGACCACCGCCCGCGAGCTGGCGGACGGCCACGTCGTCGGTTGGTTTCAGGGGCGCATGGAATATGGCCCGCGCGCGCTGGGCGCGCGCTCGATCCTGGGCGACCCGCGCGATCGGGACATGCAGACCACCCTGAATCTCAAGATCAAGTTTCGCGAGTCGTTCCGGCCGTTTGCGCCGGCGGTGCTCGAAGAGCAGGCCGGTGACTGGTTCGCACGCTCACTGGTGAGCCCCTATATGCTGCTGGTCGACGGCGTTAATCAGTCGCGCCTCAAAAGCTCCGGCGACTCCGGAGCGATCGGACTGGATCGGCTCAAAGAGGAGCGTTCGCAAATCCCGGCCGTGACCCACGTGGACAATTCGGCGCGCGTGCAGACCGTGGGGCCAAACGCTCATCCGCGCTTTTATCATCTGTTGCGAGAATTCAGGCGTCAGACCGGTTGCCCGGTGCTGATCAACACCAGCTTCAATATTCGCGGCGAGCCGATCGTGGCCACCCCCGAGGATGCCTATCGCTGCTTCATGGGGACCGAGATGGACCGGCTCGCGATCGGCAACTGCTGGCTGGTCAAGGCCGATCAAGACCCGGCGCGGGCGCGCGATTATCGGGCTGAGTTTGAGCTGGATTAGGGGGAGCGTCTTCGTCGAACGAAGGTCGGCCAGAAGCCAAACGCTTCTCCGCCTGCGGCGAAACCGCAATTGGCATCTGGCCTGGCTGATCTTTGGCCGTGCCGGTTGCTGGGCGTCTTCGTCGAACGAAGGTCGGCCAGAAGCCAAACGCTTCCGCGGCAGAGTTTTGGTTGACCCAGGGTCGGACCGGGCTGGGCCCCTTCTTTGCTGCGCAAAACCGAAACCCGTCTCGGTTCTGGCCTGTCGCGAGCCGCTTTGCCTACGGCGATACCGGAACCTGTCTGGAACCTGCCGTTTTGGCGAAGCCGCAACCTGTCTTGAGCCTGCCCATCCGCCGTATGTTTCCGTGATCTTCGGCGCGGCCCGGCTTGGATCGGTCCGGTGGCGGCGGCGTTTTCGTTAGCTCTGTGTGCTGAGCTTAGTGCCACATCGGCGTTGCGGGCATGCGATAATGGGGGGTGGAATTTACCCGCTGGTGCCTAACAAGATGATCGAACGCCGGATTCAGAATGCTTGACCGATTGGCGGTGTTTCTGTCCGGGCTGTGCATGCTGCACTGTCTGCTGGCGCCGGCGCTGGTCAGCCTGGTGCCGATGTTCGGCTGGGCAAAGCCCGGCGGCGAATCCTTTCACCTGCTGTTGTTCGGGCTGGTGCTGCCGACCTCGTTGGTCGCGCTTGCCGCCGGCTACAGACGGCACCGGGAGGTGCTCGTGCCGATGCTGGGGCTGGCCGGCTTGAGCCTGATCGTGATCGCGCTGTGGGCGCTGCCGGTCAGCAGCCTCGAGGAACGCCTGCTGACCTCATTCGGCGGCCTGGTGCTCGCGTGGAGCCACATTCTGAACTTCCGCCGCTGCCGGCTGACGCGCGGCACCGGCGTGGACGTCGCTTGAGCATGTATCGGTCGTCGAAGACTTTCAGCGGCTTTCCGTGCGCTCAGCGCAAATGGCGCCATGCCGGCCATTGCAAGCAGGTTCACGGCTACAGCCGGGAGTTTACGGTTTGGTTCGGCGCCGACGAGCGCGATCAGAACGGTTTCGTGATGGACTTCGGCGCGCTCGACGAGATCCATCAGTGGCTCAGCTCGAAATTCGATCACACTCTGTTGCTGGACGCCGACGATCCGCTGCTGCCCCGCTTCCAGGAACTGGAACGAGAAGGCGCCTGCCGCCTCACCGTGTTCGCCGACGTCAGCATGGAGGGCAGCGCCCGGTTTCTCTACGAATTCCTCCAGCCCTGGGTCACGAAGGCGACCGGCGGCCGGGTCTGGGTCATCTCCGTCGAGTGCCGGGAAAACGTGAAAAACAGCGGGATCTACATCGCGCCGGAACGCTAGCCCACGAACTCACCGTCACGGTTCAGCATCTTGGGCCGCACCAGCACCTCGAGTTCGGCGCTGCCGCGGGCGAGGCTTTTCCACGGAACCGCGAAGCGGAGCACCGCCATTGCGGCGGTGGTCAATAGCTTGCCCTTGGGGGTGCGTGGCGCCGGCGTTGGGGTCATCCAATCGAGAAGTTCGTCCAAGCTCGGGTTATGGCCGATGAGCAGCACGCATTGCCGCGCCTCGGGCACCCCGGTCAGCAATCGCCGCAGATCTTCCAGGCTGGCGAGGTATATGTCTTGCTCCTCTCGCAGCTCCGGCGCCGCGCCGGCTCGGTCGCGCAGGTACTCCCGCGTCTGGACCGTGCGGCGCGCCGGCGAGCACAGGATCAGATCAATCGGATAAGCCCGGCGCGCCAGCCAGCGCGCACTGCGCTCGGCCGCACGGCGGCCGCGAGGGGCCAGCGGCCGATCGAAGTCGGCCGCGCCGGTGTCCCAGGCCGACTTGGCGTGGCGCAACAGAATCAACCGCCGCTCGCCGGGGCCCTGGCCGCTGGAAACCAGCGACGCGGTCAAGGCCGTCGACGCCGCGGGCAAGGGGCGGTGAAAGACATTCCTTCAGTCGCCTCGGGTGTCCCCGCCCAGAAAAAGTCGCCGCCGCTCGGTAAACCTAAACGCCATGTCTGGTAGCGCATATGAAAGCCATTGACATTTAAAACTCCCACGCAGATCGCGCCCTTCCAGCGCCTGAACGATCTCCTGCCGTTGCTCCATCGTGACGAACTCCGCGATCGTCATATGAGGCGAGAAGGGCCAGCGTCGCGGCGGCGCGTTAGCAAACGGTGAAACCGCCTCTAGCTCCTGGCGGAGCAGATCCAGTTTCGCCCCTGGTTCAATCGCAAGCGTGACGCCGTTGTGCCCCTCATACACCTTGAGCGGACCGTACTCGATGACGACAGGCTCCCACTGACTGGCCACGCGTTCAAGGATACGCCACTGATCCGCATCAATCGCGTTGGTCGCCGGAACAGTCAGGCTGATGTGCGCCGTGCAGTATGAATGCGACCGGGGGTCGTATCGCCGTCGCAACTCATTGACGATCGTGCGGACCGGATCGGGGGGAAAGATCAGCAAGACGCCGAAACGATACTCTCGCTGCCACTCCTCCCAGCCCTCCATCGTCTCCGCGGACGTCAGCGCTTCACCCCTAGTATTCTGCCCCGGCCGATGTTTCTAGCCCCGTGACCGCGCAGGCCCACGACAGGTTGCCGCTTCGCCGTCGGGCAGGTCGGCGTATCCAGCACCTGACGAGGCAGGCCCATGATGGGGAAGCGGTTTCGCCGTAGGCGGAGAAGCACCCCGGCATGGGCCGATCGGCGTTTCCACCCCATCAGTATAAGAGCTGCCCGCTCTTATAAACCCGCCGACACAACCTCCCCCCAACCCAGTAAGCAAGCTCGGCCGGATGCTCGATGTCCCACAGCGCCAGGTCGGCGCGTTTGCCGACCTCCAGCGAGCCGACCCGGGCGTCGATCCCGAGTGCGCGCGCCGCATTGAGGCTCGCGCCGCGCAGGCTCTCCTCGGGGCTCAGGCCGAAGCGGACGCAGGCCAGGTTGAGCGCGGTCAGCAGCGACGACACCGGCGAGGTGCCGGGATTGCAGTCGGTCGCTACCGCCAGTGGCACGGCAGCCTCGCGCAGCTCCCGCAGCGGCGGCTGTTGGGTCTCTCCCAGCGTGTGGAACGCGCCGGGCAACAGCACCGCGACGGTGCCGGCGGCGGCGAGCGCAGCAACGCCTCGCTCATCGGTGAATTCGAGGTGGTCGGCCGACAGGGCGGAGAACTCGGCGGCCAGCGCGGCGCCGCCGGAGTTCGAAAACTGGTCGGCGTGGAGCTTGACCGGCAGTCCCAGCTCCGCCGCGGTCCGGAACACGCGCCGGACCTGATCGGCGCTGAAGGCTAATGGTTCGCAGTACGCATCCACCGCATCGGCCAGCCCGCGGCGCTTGACTTCGGGCAGCAGCTCCTCGCAGATCAGGTCGACGTAACCGTCGGGATCGTCGCGAAACTCGTCCGGCACGGCATGGGCTGCCAGGCACGTGGCCCGGACGTCGATCGCCTGGCGCTCGCGCAGCCGGCGGATCGCGTTCAGCAACCGCAACTCGGAGTCCAGGTCCAGTCCGTAGCCGGACTTGATCTCGATCGTCGTGACCCCCTCGGCGAGCCAGTGGCGCAGGCGTTGGGACGCGTCTTCGATCAGGTCGTCTTCGTCGGCCGCCCGGGTGGCCCGCACGGTGCTCATGATGCCGCCGCCTTCGGCCGCGATCTCTTGATAGGTTTTGCCCGCGAGCCGCTGCTCGAACTCCGACGCCCGGCTACCGGCAAAAATCAGGTGGGTATGGCAGTCGATCAGCCCCGGGGTGAGCCAGCGGCCGCCGGCCGAAAACACCTCGGGCGCGCACTTCTCTGGCGCGTCGGGAAGATCGGTAACCGGTCCGAGCCAGGCGATGTTCTGGTCCGAGATCGCCAGCGCCGCGTGCTCGATCGCGCCATAGGGCTCGCCACCCTCGACCATGGTGGCCAGATTGGCGTTGAGGATCAGGTGACTCCACCTTTTATTGGTCGACGTTTGCATACACTAAGATAGGGTCGCCGCTGGCCAGTCGAGAGATTAATGCATAAGGGGATGGGCGAGAAGTATTACGCGGCCGATTTGTTCGACGGCACGCGCTGGCAGCGCCGGGTCACACTCGAGGTCGACGCGGAAGGCTCCTTAAGCTCGATTCGGCCCAAGACGCGAGCCCCCGAGGACGCGGAGGTCCTGAGCGGCCCGGTGGTGCCCGGCATGCCCAATCTGCACAGTCACGCGTTCCAGCGGGCGATGGCCGGCCTGGCCGAGATCCGGGGGCCGTCCGAGGACGACTGCTGGAGCTGGCGCGAGGCAATGTACCGGCTTGCCGCACGGCTCGACCCGGAGGCGCTGGAGGCCGTCGCCGCCCAGGCGTTCGTCGAGATGCTGACCGCCGGCTACACTTCGGTCTGCGAGTTTCACTATCTGCACCGCGACCCGGACGGCGCCCATTACGCCGATCGGGCGGAACTCGGCAAGCGGATCCTCGCGGCCGCCGCTGCCAGCGGGATCGGGATCACGCTGCTGCCGGTCCTGTATCAACACGGAGGGTTCGATCGCCGTGAGTTGACTCGGCGGCAGCGGCGCTTCTATCTGTCGAGCGAGGAGTTTATCGACCTGACCGTGCGCATCGCCGCGGCGACCGAGGCTGATCCGAACCAGGCTTGGGGGTTCGCCTTTCACAGCCTGCGCGCGGTGGCGCCCGAGGTTTTGTCCGAGGTGCGTGCGGCGCTCGATCCGGCGGTGCCGGTGCACATCCACGTCGCCGAGCAGCAGGCCGAGGTGACCGAGTGCGTCGCGCACCTCGGGCGCCGCCCGGTGGCCTGGCTGACCCGGAACGTCGAACTCGGACCCGGCTGGACCCTGATCCACGCCACCCACATGGACGCCGACGAAACCGAGGCGGTCGCTCGATCCGGCGCCGTGGTTGGCCTGTGTCCGACGACCGAGGCCAACCTTGGCGACGGCTTGTTTCCGCTTGAAGCTTACCTGTCTGCGGGCGGCGTCTTCGGCATCGGCTCGGACAGTCAGGTGTCGATTTCCCCGATCGAGGAACTGCGCTGGCTGGAGTATGGCAGACGGCTCGTCAGCGGGCGCCGCAACACCGTCGCCAGCGCCGCCGATCCGCGCTGCGGGACCGGGCTGTGGCGTCGCTCGCTGGTCGGCGGCGCTCGGGCGACCGGTCGCCCAATCGGGCAAATGACCGCGGGCGCGCGCGCGGACTGGCTGGTGATTGACCCACAGGCGGCGCAAATGGTGAGCCTAGAAGCGGACGCAATCCTCGATTTGCTGGTGTTCTCCGGCAACCGGTGTCCGGTCCGCGACGTCATGGTCGGCGGTCGTTGGCGGGTGCGCGACGGGCACCATCCCGGTGCCGAGGCGGTCCGCCGGCGGTTTCTCGAAACCACCCGGCGCCTTAACGAGCGGCGTTGACCCCGATGGGACGCGGAGGTACCGTGCGCCATCGCTTGGCAGGATATTGCTATGGCCAATCGACATGATCCCGAGCGCGTGATCCGCGCCCCCCGCGGAACGGGGCGGTCGGCCCGGTCGTGGCTGACCGAGGCGCCGCTGCGAATGCTGATGAACAACCTCGATCCTGACGTCGCCGAGCGCCCCGAGGATCTGGTCGTGTACGGCGGCATCGGAAGAGCGGCGCGCGACTGGGACTGCTTCGACCGTCTGGTCGAGGTGCTGCGCCGGTTGGGCGACGATGAGACGCTGCTGGTCCAGTCGGGCAAGCCGGTCGGGGTGTTCCAGACCCATGCCGACGCGCCGCGGGTGCTCATCGCCAATTCCAATCTGGTTCCCGCCTGGGCGACCTGGGAGCACTTCAACGAGCTCGATCGCCGGGGACTGATGATGTTCGGCCAGATGACCGCCGGCTCGTGGATCTACATCGGCAGCCAGGGGAT
>JBFGYD010000028.1:0-11148 GCA_041587615.1 Lysobacterales bacterium | reverse complement strand
TGGTCGCAAATTCGGTGCCCGGCTGGAACGTGGTTTCTCCGGCGTTGGAGAGAAGCGATGCGTCCTGAATGCTGATCGTGATGCTCAACGGGATCGGGCCCTCGGCCGCACCGCCGCCGCCGCCCCCGCCGCAGCCCGCCATTACGGTCAGGGCGCTGAGCAACGTGATTCCCAAACCCAGCTTTTTTAATTTATTCATGATCGTCTGGCCTTCCGCGTTCCAACTGCCCCCGGGAGAATTCTGATCGGTCATGTCAATCGAGCCTTACGTTTTCGTTGAGGATGGTAGGCGTCACGAAAATCAACAGCTCCGCCTTGTCGTTCTGGCTCGTGCGCTGCCTAAACAGGGTGCCAAGGCCGGGAATGTCGCCAAGCACCGGCACCTTGTTCTTGTCGCGTCTGATGGTCTGCTCGAAAATGCCGCCGAGCACCACCGTTTGCCCGCTGTCGACGAGCACCTGGGTTTCGATGTTGCGGGTGTCGATGCTCGGCACCAGGCCACCCCCCTCCACCGGCACCAGTTCGCCGACCGTGTCCTTCTTGACCGCCAGGTCCAGGATGACCCGATTGTCGGGCGTAATCAGCGGCTGCACGCGCAGTTCAAGCACCGCCTCCTTGAAGCTGATGTTGGTCGCGCCGCTCGAGGTGGCCTGCTGGAACGGAATCTCGACCCCTTGCTGGATGAAGGCCTCTTTCTGGTTGGCGGTGATCAGCCGCGGGCTGGAGATGACCTCGCCGCGTCCTTCCGACTCCAGCGCCGACAGTTCGAGGTCCAGCAGGTAATCGGAGGTCAGGATGCCGATCGCCCAGCTTCCGGCGGTTGGCGAGGCCGGCAGGTTCACGTTCAGCCGTTCCCCGAGCGGCGGAACCGAAATGCCCGCCGGCGGTATGTCCGGCCCGATGTTGGGAAACCCGGAGCGGTTTTGATTGACCTGGCGGTTGATCAGGGCCAGGTTGTTCATCCGATCGGTCGCGGACGATGAGCCCGCGACGCTGATGATGTTGCCGTGTGAGTCCTCGTAAGCGCCGGTCAGGCCGAACCGGACTCCCAGTTCGTCGCTGAAGGTGTCGGTGGCGATGACGATTCGCGACTCGATCTGGATCTGCCGCACCGGACGATCGAGCAGCGTCACCAATTCACGGATCTCCTCGAGCTGGCCCGGCGTGTCGGTCAACAGCAGCACGTTGGTCCTCTCATCCACGGTGACGCTGCCGCGCGCGGACAAGAGTCCGGCGCCGCTCTGATTGCCGCTGGCCGCGCTCTCGATGATCTCCGCCAAGTCGGTGGCCTTGGCGTAGTTGACCTGAATGAAGGTCGAGCGCAGCGGCTCCAACTCCCGCTTGTCTTTCAGAGCCTGGAGCAACTGCTGCTCGCGAGCGGCGATCTCGGCCGCCGGCGCGATCCAGATGACGTTGCCGTTTTCCCGCTTGTCCAGCGATTTGGCCTGCAGCAGGATGTCGAGCGCCTGATCCCAGGGCACGTTCTGCAGCCGCAGCGTGACGTTGCCGGACACCGAATCGGAGACCACGATGTTGAGCTGGGAGACGTCGGCGATCAATTGCAATACCGCTCTCGCCGGAATGTCCTGGAAGTTGAAGGTCACCCGGGTGCCGGTGTATTCGGGCGGCTGCAGGATCAGCTCCTCCGGGCTCAACAGCTCCTCGACGTACTCCTGGACTTCGATCACGTACTGGGTCCCGGTCTGATAGGCCAAGTGGTCGTATTCGCCGCTGACGGTGATGTCCATCCGAATGCGGTTGCCGTCGCGCATGATGTCGATCAGGTCGACCGGGGTTGCGAAATCGAGCACGTCCAGACGCTGTTCGAGTTCGGGGGCGATTTCGGCGTCGTAGATATAGGCGCGCAGCCTTCCTCCCTGCTTGCTCAAGTCGACGTTGGCGCCGACGTCGGAGAAGTTGACGATGACCCGCCCTTCGCCGTTGCGGCCACGGCGGAAATCTACGTTCTCGACCGAAACCGGTGCCGCGGTCCGGCTGGTCTCGATCGAGCCCTGGCGCTGCGCCTGTGAGACCACCGCCGACGAGCTGCCACCGCTGATGCTGACCACCAATCGGTCGCCCTCGACGCGGGTCTCGAACGGGGCCGAGCGAAACAGATCGACCACGACCCGGGTGCGACCGCCGGCCTCGACCGCGGTCACGCTGCGGGTGGCGCCGGTCCCGACGTCGATCGATCGCTGCTCGACGGCATTCGTGGTGTTGGCCAGATCCAGCGCGATCCGGGCCGGATTGTCGGTCGTGAATACTTGCGGCTCGGGAATGTTGCCGCTGATCCGCAGGACGATCTCCACCGACCCCCCCGATCCGGTGCTGAAAGCAATTTCGTTCAACACCGACTGCGCCGAAACCGGTCCCCCCAGCGACAGCAGCAACAACGCCGCCAGAGCCATCAGTGGCTGCCTCGCGGCCGGCGTCGAATGGGCAGGGTTTGTGAATGTCATTTTCATGTTCGATCCCCCAGAGACCGGGTCAGCTTATTCTTCAACCAGCGCGATTTCCGCGCGCCGTTCGGCCCAGGCATCGGAGCCATTGGGTACCAGTTCCACCAGTTCGATACGATCGTCGTACACGGCGATGATCCGCCCGTGATTGCGCCCCAAGAAGTTGTCCTCGCGAACCCGATGGATGAGACCCTCGGGGTCCTCGATCAAACCGAAGAACTGATCTTCGATTGCAAAGGTGCCTACCATCTCGAGGCTGTCCAACTCGAACCCCTCGAGCACTTCCCGCCGACGGTTGGGATCCGGAGCCGGACCGCTCCCGGGCAACGTCGGGCCGCTGACTTCGCGCCCGGCTACCTCCACCGGCCCGCCGGAAAACGGATCGCGCAGATCGAAAGCCTGGTACTCGAACGAAGGCTGGGTCTCGATGCTCGGCAGCGGCGGAATCGGCTCTCCCGGCGTATTGTGTACGTCGCTGATGTAGCTCTGAAGGTCGTTCATGTCCCGACCGCACGCGGCCAGCGCGAGCGCACAGGCGGCGAGAAGCGCCGGACGAACGAGTCGCTGCACCGGCTTCATGGCGCGCTCCCCGCCTGCTGCGCCTGCTCGTCCTCGTCGAGATAACGGTAAGTCTTGACGACGCCCTCCAGCGCCAGGGCCGACTGGCCCGCCGTGACCGGTTTGAGCGAGATGTCGTGCATGGTCAGGATGACCACCCGCGCCAGCGACGCGACCGCGCTGACGAACTCGCCGAACTGATGATAATCACCGATCATCTTGATCGAAATCGGCTTTTCGGCGTAGAAATCCTGGACCACCTCCGGCTGCGGCTCGAACCGGTCGACCCGGATGCCGGTGGCGATTGCGGTCTGCGAGACGTCTTGCAACAGATTGGCCATCTCCGTGCGGCTCGGGAGCTGGCGCAGCAGCGAGCGCAGGATTTCCTCGAGTTGAACCAACTGGGCCTCGTACGCCGCCAGGTTGACCGCCTTTTGCTGTTTCTCCTCGAACTCGCGCTTGAGCGCGATCTCCTGCACTTCTTTGTCCTTGATGATCTGCCATTCATCCTTGAACTTCAGGAAGTAGGCCAGCACCATGATGACGATCACGACCGCGGCCGCGGCCACGCCCTTGGCCAGCGGCGGCCAACCGCCGGGATCTTCGAAGTCCAGGTTTCTGATGTCCTCCCAGTTCATTCCCCTATCCCCTGGTCGTCTGCTTGCTCCTGGTTTTCGGGTCCGACCATCACTTCGAGTTTGAATTTGTACAGATTTCGGCGGCCCTCGCCCTCGGCCTGGGTCAGGCTCAGGTCGGCCGCCCGCATCCAGGGCGAAGCCTCCAGGCTACGCATGTACGCCGAAACCTTGGCGTTGGACTCGGCGATACCGTCCAAGGTCAGGCGTTTGCCCTGTTGCTTGGCGCTGTCCAGTCGCACCCCGTCCGGAATCGTGCGTACGACCTGGTCGAACAGGTGGACGATCTCGGACCGACTCTTTTGCAACTCCTCGATGACCGCCTTGCGCGCCAGCATGTCGGCACGCTTGGCCTCTAGGTCCTCGATCCGCTTGATCTGCCGATCCAGATCGACGATCTCGTCGCGCAGAAGTTCGTTGCGCGCCTCCTGGTAGGCCTGCATCTGCCCGATCTGCCAGTTGATCGCGAGAAACGCGACCAGCCCCAGGACCGCGGCGCCGGCCAGGATGACGTAAAACTCCTGTTTCCGCTGCGTACGACGCTCTTCGCGCCACGGCAGTAGGTTGATGCGGGCCATCAGTCAAAGCTCCTCAACGCCAGACCGCAGGCGATCATCAGGGCCGGCGCGTCGGCGCTCAGCGCCTGAGCCCGAACCCGGGGAGCGATCGCCATGTTGGCGGCCGGATTGGCGATCGTGCAAGGTATTCCCAACTGCTGCTGGACTAAATCGGCGACCCCGGCGATAGACGCGCAGCCGCCGGCCAGCACCACGTGTTCGACCGAGTCGTATTCGCTGGAGGAGAAGAAAAACTGCAGCGAACGGGACACCTGCTGCACCATGGCGTCCTTGAACGGTTCCAGTACTTCCTGTTCGTAGCTCTCCGGTAAGCCCCCCTGGCGCTTGGCCAGGCCGGCTTCCTCGTAGGAAAGCCCGTAGCGGCGCATGACCTCGTCGGTGAGCTGCTTGCCGCCAAAAACCTGCTCGCGGGTGTATATGGTGCGCGCGTCGTTGAGCACAATCAGGGTCGTCATGGTCGCGCCGACGTCGACGATCGCGACCCGCGCCTGCGGATCGATGCCCAGTTGATCGGCCACCAGCACAAACGCGTTTTCCATCGAGAACGCTTCGACGTCCACCACCCGGGCGAGCAGTCCGCCCAGTTCGGCCGCGGCCACCCTGACGTCCACGTTCTCGGTCCGGGACGCCGCCAGCAGCACCTGCATCATCTCCGGATTGCCGGGCATCGGCCCGACCACCTCGAAGTCGAGGCTGACCTCATCGAGCGGATACGGGATGTACTGATTGGCCTCGATCTGGATCTGACTTTCCAGATCGGCCTCGGTCAGATCCGAGGGCATGTTGATCACCTTGGTGATCACCGCCGAACCGGCGACGGCCAGCGAACAGTGCTTCGCGCGCGTACCCGAACGCTTGACCGCACGCCCAATGGCGTCGCCCACCGCCTCCACCTCTGCGATGTTTTTCTCCACCACCGCGTTCGGTGGAAGCGGCTCGACAGCGTAGTGTTCGACCTTGTAGCGGCCGTCGCCTCCGCTGAGTTGAAGCAGCTTTACCGCGGTCGAGCTGACGTCCAGACCGACCAGCGGCGGCATCTTATTGCTAAAGAGCGCCACACTTTTTGTCCTTGCAACACGCCTTTACGGCCGATAATTAGACCTAAACATTAAATACGAAACTCAACTAGTTATCAATAAAAAGAAAATCGTTTCTTATCAGCGACATCCGTCATGGGGCCCCTTGACCGCGTTTCGAGCGCGCCAATGCGACGATTTTTTTAACTCGCAGTTCGCGTCGCGTGCAAGCTTCTCGGCCCGAACCGCGGCCTTTTTTCGCGGTCCAAGCGGCATGGCATCGGCCCCAACGCGGCGCCCGGCAGCCGCCGCCCGGCCAGCGACGCCTCGAGTGATGCGCAAGACATCGGCGGCTGCGCGACGCGTGTATTATCTCGTTTGGACGCCTCGGCACAAGTTCGAGCCGCCCTCGGACACGCCGCTGGCTCGGGTATTGCCGATCGTTTTATACTCTTGACCCGCAACGGACTTTGATCGACTTCACATTCCCCGAAACATGAGACGCCTCGCGAAGTTCTTCAAATGGAGCTTGATTCTCGGCCTGGGCGGGGGCCTGCTGGGGATCATTGCGCTCATCGTCAGCTACGTGATCATCAGCCCCGGCCTGCCGGACGTGGAGGCGTTGCGCGAGGTCCAGCTCCAGGTACCGCTTCGGGTTTACAGCCGCAACGGCAAGCTGATGCAGGTGTTTGGCGAGAAGCGGCGCAACCCGGTCCCGATCGAGGACATCCCGGCGCGGCTGAAACAGGCTTTCATCGCCGGCGAGGACGCGCGCTTCTACGAGCATCCCGGGGTCGACTACCAGGGCATCGCCCGGGCGATCTGGCATATCGTCAAGACCGGCGGCGAAAAGGGCCCCGGCGGCAGCACCATCACCCAGCAGTTGGGGCGGGATTTTGGCTTCGTGTCGCGCAAGAAGCTTTACACGCGCAAGCTCAAAGAGTGGTTTCTGGCGCTGAAGATCGAGCGTGAATTGAGCAAAGACGAGATCCTCGAGCTTTATCTGAACAAAATTTATCTGGGCACCCGAGCCTACGGGGTGGCGGCCGCGGCCCAGGCCTATTACGGCAAATCGCTGGACGAACTTAACCTGGCCGAGGCCGCGATGATCGCGGCCCTGCCCAAGGCGCCGTCCCGGATCAACCCGATCAACAGTCCGCAGCGGGCGCTGGAGCGGCGCAACTATGTGCTCGGCCAGATGCTCGAGCACGGCTACATCCACGAGGGCGAATATCGAGAGGCGGTCACCGCCGAGGATTTCGCCTACGCTCACGAACCGACGGTCGAAGTCGACGCCCCGTATGCGTCCGAGATGGTGCGCAACCAGGTGGTGGAGATCCTCGGTCAGGACGCCTACACCGGTGGCTACCGGGTCTACACGACGTTCGACGACCGACTCCAGCAGGTCGCCAGCCGCGCCGTGCATCGCGGCCTGATCGAGTACGACCGGCGCCACGGCTATCGCGGTCCGGAGGCCCATTTCGAACTTGGCGACGAACAAACGCCGGCGGCCTGGAGCGAGATCCTCGATCGGTTCGTGGCCGTCGGTGGCTTGCAGCCGGCGCTCGTAACCGCGGTCGAGGAGACCTTTGCGCTGGCGTACATGAGCGACGGTCAGACCATCAGCCTGGACTTTGAGGTGATGCACTGGGCCCGTCGCTACGTCGACGTCAACCGGCGCGGGCCCGCACCGGCCGCGGCCGCGGACGTGCTCGCGGTCGGCGACGTGATTCGGGTGGCCCGCGGCGACGAGGGCGGCTGGCAGCTCGCCCAGCTGCCCCAGGTCGAGGGGGCGCTGCTCTCGCTGTCGCCCGAGGACGGAGCGATCCTTGCGGTGGTTGGCGGGTTCGATTTCGAACGCAGCAAGTTCAACCGTGCAATCCAAGCCAAACGTCAGCCCGGCTCGAGCTTCAAGCCCTTCGTCTACGCCGCCGCGCTGGACAAGGGCTACACGCCGGCGAGCCTGGTCAACGACGCTCCGGTCGTGTTTGACGATGAGCGCCTCGAGCGAACCTGGAAGCCGGAAAACTTCAGCGAGCGTTTTTTTGGCCAGACCCGTCTGCGCGAGGGGATGGTGAACTCGCGCAACCTGGTGTCGATTCGGGTGGTGCGCGACATCGGCATCTCCTACGCCCGCGATTACACCTATCGTTTCGGCTTCGACCCGCAGGACATCCCGGCAGATCTGTCGATGGCGCTGGGTAGCGGCGCGGTGCCGCCGCTGGCGATGGCGCGGGCTTATGCGGCGCTGGCCAACGGCGGCTACCTGGTCGATCCTTACTTCATCACCCACATCGTCGATGGCCAGGGTCACACCGTGTACCAGGCGGAGCCGGCTTATGCCTGCGCCGACTGCGCCGAGCGGATCGGGGCGCGCGGCTCGACCGTGCTGGCCGCCGATTTGGACACCGAAACCGCGGCTGAGCTGGCGCCGCGTCTGGCGCCGCGGGTGATGGACGCGGAGACCCATTATTTGATCCATTCGCTGCTTCAAGACGTGGTCCGGCGCGGGACCGGCCGCAGCGCGATGGCCCTCGGTCGCGGCGATCTGGCCGGCAAGACCGGCACGACCAACGAACAGCGTGACGCCTGGTTTTCGGGCTTCAACCACGCCGTCGTCACGACCACCTGGGTTGGTTTCGACCGCTTCCAGCCGCTGGGCTCACACGAAGTCGGCGGGCGCGCCGCGTTGCCGGTGTGGATGGATTACATGCGCGCCGCGCTGGAGGGGGTCCCCGAGCGCCGGCCGGCGCTGCCGCCCGGCGTGGTATTTGCGCGCATCAATCCCGAGACCGGAAGGCTGTGCGGGATATCGAGCGCGGCCTGCATTCAGGAGGTTTTCCGCAAGGGACAGCTGCCGCCGCCGGAGGACGAGGTCGGCGAGGCGGCCGGTGAGGTCGACGATCCGTACGGGATTTTTTAGGCACCATTCAGCGACCGTGCGGTCCGCCCCGCGGCGGGCGCGAGTGGCCGGCTCAGTCCGCGAAACGCATGCAATAAACGGCTGGAAACAGGGAACCGTGAGATGGCCAGACGGCGCCAACAACGAACCGAGAATCTGCGCTCGCTGGTAGCCCAAGAGGCGGCGCGCCTGATCGTCGACCAGGGGGTGCGAGATTACTACCAGGCCAAGGCCAAGGCGGCCGCTCGGCTGGGCTTGAGCAACGAGGCCAGCCTGCCCAAGAACACCCAGATCGAGGCGGCGGTGCGCGAGCATCAGGCGTTGTTCGAGGGACCCGGCCACCAGCGGCGACTGGAGCGCCTGCGCCGCGCCGCGCTCAGCGCGATGCAGTTTTTCGCCCCGTTTACCCCGCGCCTGGTCGGCGCCGTGCTGGAGGGCACCGCCGACGCCTACTCGGCGGTGTGCCTGCACCTGTTCTCGGAGACCCCCGAGGCGGTGACGCTGTTCCTCGACGACAACGGCATTCCATTCGACGAGGAGACCCGCGCGATGCGACTGGGGCGGCGGCGGACGGTCAATTTTCCGGCCCTGCTGTTCGAGGCCGGCGACACCCCGATGGACATCACCGTGCTGCCGCTGAACGCCATCCGCCAGGCGCCTCTGAGCCCGGTCGACGGGCGTCCGATGCGGCGCGCCAGCGCCCACGAGGTCGCCGCATTGCTCGGCTAACCGGCCTGTTGCGTGACTTTCACCGTCGGTCGACCGGCGTGTAATCGCGCTCGGCCGGTCCGGTATAGACCTGGCGCGGGCGCCCGATGCGGGTGTCGGCGGTTTCGTGCTGCTCCAGCCACTGGGCCACCCAGCCGGCGGTGCGCGCGATCGCGAACATCACGGTAAACATGTTGGTTGGAATGCCCAGCGCCTTGTAGATGATGCCGGAATAGAAATCGACGTTCGGGTACAGGCGCCGAGAGACGAAATAGTCGTCGCCGAGCGCGATTTCCTCGAGTTTCATGGCCAGATCCAGCAGCCGGTCCTCCACTCCCAGTTGGTTCAGTACGCGATGGCAGGTGCTGCGAATGATCGCCGCGCGCGGATCGTAGTTGCGGTAGACCCGGTGACCGAAGCCCATGAGCCGAAACGGATCGGACTTGTCCTTGGCCCGGGCGATGAAAGCCGGCACGTTTTCGGCCCGTCCGATCTCGGCCAGCATCCTCAAGACCGCCTCGTTGGCGCCGCCGTGGGCCGGACCCCAGAGCGCGCTGATGCCGGCGGCAACGCAGGCGTAAGGATTGGCGCCGGTGCTGCCGACCAGCCGGACAGTGGAGGTGCTGGCGTTCTGCTCGTGGTCGGCGTGCAAAATGAACAGCAAATCCATCGCTTGGGCGGCGACCTCGTTGACCTCGTAGGGTTCGGCCGGCACCGAGAACATCATGCGCAGCAACTGAGCCGCGTAGTCGAGCCCGTTTTTCGGATACCCGTGGGGCCAGCCGATGGAATGGCGATAACAGGCCGCGGCAAGGGTCGGCATCTTCGCGATCAGCCGAATCGCGGCCAAGCGGCGGTGGTCGGGATCGTTCACGTCCAGCGAATCGTGATAGAACGCCGCCAGCGAACCGACCGAGCCGGCCATCATCGCCATCGGATGGGCATCGTAGTTGAAGCCGTCGATGAACTTCTTCATCGACTCATGGATCATCGTGTGATAGGTCAGCTCGTGGGAAAACGCCGCCAGTTCACCGGCGCTCGGCAGTTCGCCGTAGAGCAACAGGTAGGCCACTTCTATGAACGAGCTGTGCTCGGCCAACTGCTCGATCGGGTAGCCGCGATAAAGCAGCACCCCTTCGTCGCCGTCGATGAAAGTCACCGCGCTGCGGCACGCGGCGGTGGCGGCAAACCCGGAATCGTAGGTGAAATAGCCCAGCTCGGCCGGCAGCTTCTTGATGTCGACGCAGGGCAGGCCCTTGGAGCCGCGAATCACCGGCAGTTTGGCCGAATCTCCGGCCGTCGGGTCGGTCAGCACGAGTTTGTCGGTCGCCATGTCACTCCTCTAGTGGCCGTCCGGCCCGATGAATCCCGGTGCCGCACGCCCGGCGGCCCGATCGGAAACGAAACGGGGTGTTTCGGCCGCGGCAGCCCCGACCTAAGGTGCGGGGCGGCGACGGCCCGGTCTACAGCGGCCGCTCAGGCCAATGCGGTCGCTCGCGGTCAGCGGCGATACCGGCGCTTGAACTTGTCCACGCGCCCGCCGCTGTCGACGATCTTGTGCTGACCGGTATAGAAGGGATGCGATTGACTCGAAATCTCGACCTTAATCAGCGGGTACTCCTTACCATCTTCCCATTTGATGGTCTCTTTGCTGGTCATTGTCGAGCGGGTCAAGAAGGCGAAGTCGCAGGACACGTCCTGGAAAACGACCTCTCTGTATGCGGGATGCACGTCAGCTTTCATTGCGCCTCACCCAAGGGATTAAACAGACGTCCGTAGTCGCGGACAAGACCCATCATCTTAACCCGTCTCCGGCAACGCATGCAACGGCTAGCAGGCCCGCTAACTCTCCCGCTCGACCCGCAGCGTCTCGCGCCCGGTCCCCGCATCCGGCTCCAGTCGCAGCACGATCGGCCGGCAGCAAACCTCGCAGTCCGTCACCCACGAGCGGGCCCGATCGCCGGGATCCAGCAAGGCCGAATTGGGCTGCCAGCAATACGGACAGACGAAGTCGAATTCAGGCAGGTTCATCGGCCAGGAACAGCGCCTGAAGGTCGTTCAGGAAACGGAATCCGAGGCCGGTCGCGCGCACCCGCGACTCGGTGCGCTCCAGCCAACCACGGGACAAGGCTTCGGCCCACGGCGGCTTTTGCGCCGACCAGCTCAATCCGGTGCGCTCGCGGAATTCCCGCGGCGGGAATCCATCGACCAGCCGCAACGCGTTGAGCACGTACTCGAGTCGCCGCTCGGCGCCGTTGACCGAGCGCCGTTGGATCACCGCCGGCGCCC
>JBFGYD010000027.1:0-11456 GCA_041587615.1 Lysobacterales bacterium | reverse complement strand
GGTGCTCACCCGCCCGGGCGAGCCGTCCCGGTGGCCCCAAGCGCTGGAAGCGGTGCTCGGCCCCCGCGTCGTGTCGGCGGTCGCCGAGCTGACGGGCCGCGCCGAGCCGGCGGTGCTGCCGGTCGAGGTGACCGCGCTGGACGTCTCCGCCAGCACCATCCGGCAGGCCTGGCGGAGCGGTCGGGAGCCGCGATTCCTGACCCCGAGCGCGGTCCACGACTACATCGCGCGCCACCGCATTTACGCCGGTCCGGGGGCCCGGCGGTAGCCTCTATTCGAGACAATATCCGGCTACTCACGCGATGTGCGGGCTAAATCGCGCTACAATGGCGGCGGCGCCAAATTCAGCGAGGCAGCAATCACTTTGAAAAAAAGTCCATCGCGGGCCGACGCCCAATCCTCCGGCCAGCACTCCCCCGAGCAGGTTGCCGCCTTGGTCAAGGACGCGCTCGATGACGCCAAGGCGAACGACGTGCAAACCATCGACGTGCGCGGCAAGACCAGCATCACCGACTACATGATCATCGCGTCCGGAAACTCCTCCCGTCACGTGAAGACGCTCGCCGACAGCGTGGTTTCCCACAGCAAGAAGGCCGGGCTGGAGATCCTCGGCGTCGAGGGTGGCTCCAA
This sequence comes from Lysobacterales bacterium, assembly GCA_041587615.1. Taxonomy (GTDB): domain Bacteria; phylum Pseudomonadota; class Gammaproteobacteria; order Xanthomonadales; family SZUA-38; genus JBFGYD01. Next base: position 10,826 of record JBFGYD010000027.1, on the reverse strand, counting down.
CGCCGAGTGGGTGCTGGTGGACTTAGCCGACGTGCTGGTCCATCTGATGCTGCCGCGCACGCGCAGCTTCTACAACCTGGAAGGCCTGTGGAGCCTCGAGGGCCGGGCCGCGTGAGAGCCTGATCCGCCGGTCGGTTAGGCTCTGTGCGAATCCATCTGCTCGCGGTGGGCAAGCGCATGCCCGCGTGGGTCGACCAGGGGGTGGCCGCCTATGTCCGCCGTCTGCCTCCCCACCTCAAGCTGGAATTAACCGAAATTGCGCTCGGACCTCGCGGTCGCGGGGCTCCCGTCGGCCGCGCTATCGAGAGCGAGGCCCAGGCGCTCAAGCGTGCCGCCGGCGACGCCCACGTGGTCGCGTTGGATCGTTCCGGCCGGCGCTGGTCAACCACCGACCTGGGCACCCGGCTCGAGCGCTGGCTCGCGGGCGGGCGCGACGTGGCCCTGCTGATCGGCGGCCCCGACGGCCTCGCCCCGGACTGCCTGAGCGCCGCCAATGAGCGATGGTCCCTCGGACCGTTGACCTTTCCGCACGGTCTGGTCCGGGTGATCGTGGTGGAGCAGCTCTATCGCGCCTGGACCATTCTTTCGGGTCATCCGTATCACCGGGAGTAGCATAAAAGCTGCGCCGCGCGTCATTTGATGAGCGCACGGTAGGACTTTGAAAAAAATGGTATTTTGCCCTCATGACCGGGACCGATTATCAGATCTACCTAGCCTCGCAATCGCCCCGCCGGCGGCAGTTGCTGACCCAGATCGGGGTTCGTTTCAGAACCCTGGCGTCGACGATCGACGAGGTTCAGCGCCGGGGCGAGGAGGCGGTTGCGTTCGTCCAGCGGATGGCGCGCGAAAAAGCCCAGGCCGGATTGGCGCGGGCCAAGCGCGGATCGCTGCCGGTCCTCGGCGCCGACACCGTGGTGGTGCTCGACGGCGCGGTGCTCGGCAAGCCGCGTGACCGCGCCGACGGGATCGACATGCTGCGCCGGCTGTCAGGGCGTACCCACCGGGTGATCAGCGCCGTCAGCGTGGTGACGCCGGAACGCGTCATCGACCGCGTCCAGATCAGCAGTGTGCGGCTGGCCCCTCTCTCTGGCGCGCTGATCGCCGCTTACTGGGAAACCGGAGAGCCGGCGGACAAGGCTGGGGCCTACGCGATCCAGGGGCAGGCCGGCGCATTTGTGGCGCATTTGGACGGCAGCTATTCGGGGGTCATGGGGCTGCCGCTGTTCGAAACCATGGCCGCGCTGACCGAAGCCGGCGTCGTCGCCGGCGCTGAACAACTGATGTGAGCATCGAGATCCTGATCAATTCGATTCCGAGCGAAACCCGGGTCGCCGTGGTCGAGAATGGCTTGGTTCAGGAGCTGCTGATCGAACGCCGCAGCCGGCGCGCCTACCTGGGCAACATCTATCAAGGCCAGGTCTCCCGAGTGTTGCCGGGGATGCAGGCGGCGTTTGTCGACATCGGGCTGCAGCGCGCCGCTTTCCTCCACGCCTCGGATGTCAAGGTTCCCGATGATTGTGCCGGGGTCGAACACGAGGAACCGCCGATCGGGGAGCTGCTCAAGGAGGGGCAGACGGTTCTGGTGCAGGTGATCAAGGACCCCATCGGCAGCAAGGGCGCGCGGCTGACCACGAACGTCAGCATCCCGTCCCGTTTTTTGGTTCTCATTCCAAATGCCTCCCAGATTGGAGTGTCGATTCGCATCGAGGACGAAGACGAGCGCCATCGACTGCGCGAGTTGGTTTCGAGCGTCAGGCAGGAGGAATCCGGGGGCTATATCGTTCGCACCAACGCGGAAGGTATGGATCACTTCGCAATTCGCGCCGATCTGTCGTACCTGAGCAAGGTGTGGGAGGTGCTCAGCGAGAAAATACGCATCGCGCCGCCGGGCACCTGCGTCTACGAGGATTTGTCGTTGCCGGTGCGCGCGATGCGCGATCTGATGACCGGCGAGGTCGAGCGGGTGCGCATCGACTCAGCGGCGACGTTCGAACGCACGCTTGCTTTTGTGCGCCAGTTTTTGCCTGAGCGCGCCAGCCGCATCGAGCTGTACCAGGAGGAGCGGCCGATCTTCGACCTTTACGGGGTCGAGGAAGAGATCAACAAAGCCCTCAAACGCGACGTAACGCTCAAATCCGGCGGGCGCATGGTCATCGATCAAACCGAGGCCATGACCACCGTGGATGTCAACACCGGCGGTTTCGTGGGCCACCGCAACCTCGAAGAGACGATCTTCAAGACCAACCTCGAGGCGGCCCAGGCGTTGGGGCGGCAGCTCAGGCTGCGCAATATCGGCGGGATCATCATCATCGATTTTATCGACATGGTGGAAGCGGACCACAAGGCGCAGGTCCTGAAGACGCTGATCAAGACACTTGCCAAAGACCACGCCAAGACCTATGTTTCCGACATCTCGTCGCTGGGCTTGGTGGAGATGACCCGCAAGCGGACTTCCGAGAGCCTGGAGCGCATCCTCTGCGAGCCCTGTGGCGCCTGCGGCGGCCGCGGCTATCTGCGCACGGCGGAGACCGTTTCCTACGAGATTTTTCGCGAAATTACCCGAGCGGTCCGGCAGTTCGAGGCCGACCGGTTGATGGTACTGGCTTCGCCCGAAGTGGTCGACAAGATCCTGGACGAGGAATCGGCGACCGTGGCCGAACTCGAGGACGCTATCCGCAAGACCATTCGGTTTCAAGCCGAGGAACAATACGGTCAGGAACAATACGACGTGGTGCTGTTCTAATTCGCGTCGACTGCCGTTGAAACCAACCGCCAACACCAGCAGCACAATCGTCGCGAAGGCAACGCGCCCGTGGCGGTTTTTGTTTTGCCGAAACAAGCGCTCACGGATGAAGCCGCAACCGGCTGAGCGCGGTCTAATAATGTATACGCGCAGCCAGCCAGCGAGACAAATGACGCCGATGAGACATGCAGGCTAGGGTCAAGCGCATATTTCGCCAGTTTCGGGCGTTCGCGTGGACCGCGTTTGCGATGTCGACAATCGCGCTCGCTGCTCTGGTGGGCGTAACCAGCCTGCTGCTTCCGTACTCCGATCGCTTTCGCCCCGAGGTGGAGCAATGGCTGCAGCAACGCCTCGGGGAGCCGGTCAGCGTGGGCAAGCTGACGGGAACCTGGCGAGGGCCGGGGCCGGTGCTGGCGCTGTCGGAGCTGCGCATCGGCGGCGCGCTGGGCGATCTCCAGATCGAGACCGCCGAGATCGGATTTGACCTGCTGAGCTGGCTGAAGCCCGGCAGCGGGCCAACCCATTTCCGAGTGGTGACCGACGAGGTCGAAATCGTACGCGAGGCGAAGGGGCGCTGGACGGTGGCCGGCTTGAGCGCGGAGCGGAAATCGGCCGGTGCTGCCACCGGGCGACCGCTGGGCTGGTTGAAGCTGCTCAGCGACGTAGGTCTGCGCGCCGAGCAGGTGACGTTCCGCGACCAGGTCAGCGACCGCTCGTTCCGTTTCTCAGGGCTCGATGTCCGGCTCCACAACGCCGGCGATCATCAAAGCCTGCAGGGCAGGCTGGGACGCCCGGGCGCCAGCGGCGGCTGGCTGGAGTTCGTGATCCAGACCGAGCAATCGCTGACCCGGCAGCTCGACGCGCCGGCCAAGATTTACCTGCAAGCCAACGGGTTGGATCTGGGAAGCTGGCTGGCCACGTTTCCGCTCGCCGGGGCGAGGATTCGGCGAGGAACGCTGGACGGACAGCTCTGGGGACGTTGGAACGGGACTGTGGTGGAGCGGGCCCAGTTCGAGGGTGCGCTCGAGGATCTCCTGCTGAGCGGGGCCTCCGGTTTGCCGCTCGAAAGCGGTGCGCGGGTCGACACGCGCTACCAACTCGATCGCGTCGCGGGCGACGTCGAGCTGAGCTTCCAGAGTCGCAAGCGCTGGCGGATCTTGGTGCAGAACGCCGACATCGTGCGCGGTGAAAGACGCTGGCCCACGCGCGAGCTGGCGGTGTCCCGTCATCTTGACGAGGACGGCATTCCCTACTACCGGATGGGCGCCGATTACGGCCGGATCGAGGACGTGGCCAACGCGATACCGGTCTTCGAGCGCCTGTCGGAGAAGGTTCGCGGCGCGCTCTACCAGATCGCGCCTCACGGCGAGGCGTTCGACCTGCGGATTTCCCATTTTCGGCCGCGCAAGCCGATGAAGATCGTCGGCACGGGGCGAGTCGAGGATTTCTCGATGCGTCCGTATCGGCACCTTCCGGCGGTGGCAGGGGTTGCCGGCGAGGTCGACTTGGACGGCCTCGGAGGGGTGTTCCATCCCCGCGTCAAGCAGGAAGTCGTGCTGGAGTTTCCGCTGCTCGTGCGCTGGCCGCTGCTCGTCAACGAACTTGCCGGCGCGGTCGCCTGGCAGCGCACCGCGGTTGGCTGGGACATCGATCTCAGTAACGTGAGCTTTCGCAACCAGGGCATCCTCGGCGCGGGGCGGATGCATTTGAGCCTCGGTGATGGCCGCCCCTTCGTCGACATGCAGGCGCACATCGTCGCCGGCCGCATCGACGAGGCCAAGCGCTTCTGGCCCTATCGGGTCTTTCATCCGGAACTGATCGAATGGCTCGACCAGGCGCTGGTCGGGGGCTGGATCAAGGGCGCAGCGGCGATCCTGTACGGCGACCTCGACGACTGGCCCTTCCTCGGCCACGAGGGCCGCTTCAATGCGCGCGCGGTGATCGAGGAGGCCCTGCTCGATTTTCACCCCGACTGGCCGGCGATGGAGGAAATCGCCGCCGAACTCGAGTTCGACGAGCGCGGCCTGTCGATCACGGCTCCCAGCGCCCGCACCGCCGGGCTCAAGGTCTCCGCGCTGGAGGCCGATCTGCTCGATTACCGGCAGCCGCGGCTGGAGCTGTCGGTGCAGGGCAAGGGCAGCGGCGCCGACTTTCTCGACTTCCTGGCGCGCACCCCGATCCAGCAGACCCACGGCGATTACCTGAGCGGCCTGGAGATCGACGGGGCGGCCGAAGCCTGGACCCGGATCGAGGTGCCGTTTTCGGACAGTCAGCCGGAGCAGAAAGTCGTTGGCCACGTCTGGCTCGACGGTGCCGCGGTCCGCGACAACAAGTGGGACGTCGAGTTTCTCGACACCCGGGGACGGGTCGATTTCTCCGACACCGGACTGACCGCCACCGATCTGGCCACCCGCTTCCGCGGCTACGACGGCACACTCAGCCTGCACACGGGGGAATACGTGTCCAGCCCCGGGCTGGTCGCGGAGGGCACGCTCGAAAGCGTCGCCCCGCTGGGCCTGTTTGCCGCCAGTTTTCCTATCCTCGAACCGGTCCTGGCGCGGATTCCGGACGCCTGCCGGTGGATCGCCCGGGTGGTTGTGGGTGAGGGCGGCGCGGCGTCTGACGGCACCTCGGCAGGTGCTCCGCGTATGACCCTGGACACCGGCCTGGAGGCAACCGCGGTCACGCTGCCCGCGCCGCTGGGCAAACCTGCCGGCGTCGCGATGCCGCTGCACCTGAGCTTCGATTTGCCGGCGACCGATAGCCTGCGCCTCGCGGTGGGCGAGCTGATGCGCTTGGAGGCCGGAATCTCAGCCGACACCGGGCAGTGGGGGGGCACGCTGCATTTCGGGCCGGGCCCTGTGGCCGCAAACGAGCGGCCCGGCCTGCGGGTCGAGGGACATATTCCGGCGTTGGACCTCGATGAATGGACCGACCTGGCCGAACAGATGATCGGTGGCGTTGTGCCGGAAGACGATCAGGCCTGGCTGAGTTCGCTCGACCTCAGCATCGACCGACTGCGGTACGCGGGCCGCGATCTGACCGGCGTGAACATTCGCAGCGAACGCGACGATGAATACTGGACTTTGATCGTAACCGGCGATCAGGTCGACGGGCGCATTCGCCTGCCCCGGACGGAGACCGTTAACCGCCTGCTGCTGGCCGAGTTCGAGCGGCTCGACTGGCCGGCGCCGGCGAGCGAGCGCGAGGGCCCTAGCACCAGCCCGGCCTCGATTCCGCCGCTGCGCTTTTTCGCCGCTGCGCTGAGTTACGGGAGCATCCCGTTCGGCGAGGTCAGCTTCGAATCCTATCCGACGCGCGAGGGCATGCACATCGATCAGCTCGAGACCCGCTCGGAGACGCTGGCGATCAGCGCTACCGGAGACTGGGACGCGACCGATGACGAAGTTCGTAGCACCTTCGCCGCCACTGTGTCGGGCGAGGACCTGGGCGAGATGCTGGCCGCATTCAATTTCACGCCGCTGGTAGCCGGCGGCCAGACGATCGTGCGTCTGGATGCGCAATGGCCGGGCTCGCCGGCCGCCTTCGAGCTGTCGAAGCTGGGTGGCGAGATCGATCTCAAGATCCTTAACGGCCAGATCCTCGAAGTCGACCCCGGCGCCGGCCGTCTGTTCGGACTGCTCAGCGTGCAGGCGCTTCCACGCCGGCTGCGGCTGGATTTCGGCGACCTGTTCGCGTCGGGCCTGAGCTTCGACTCGATCGAGGGCAAGTTCGTACTCGATCGGGGCAATGCCCACACCGACAACCTGGTGATCGAGGGCCCGACCGCGAAGATCACGATCAAGGGCCGCACCGGATTTGCCGAGCAGGACTACGACCAGTTGATCACGGTCGTGCCGGAAGTGGGCGGCACGCTGCCGCTGGTCGGCGCGCTCGCCGGCGGCCCGGGGGGCGCGGCCGCCGCCTTCTTGTTGCAAAACGTGTTCGGCCGCCAAATCGACAAAATGACTCAGTTTCACTATTCCGTGACCGGGGCCTGGGACGAGCCGGTGGTCGAGCTGATCGGCGCCGACGACACCCGGCTGGAGCTGGAGACGGCGCGGCTGGAAACAGACGAGCGGCAATAGCCGGCGGGTCGGCTCGCGACGTGGTCCGTATTCTGTTGAAATAGCCGTTTGGCCCGACCCGGGGTGAAGGGTCCGGTCGGCCTATGTTGAGAACCGAGCGATACATGAAAGACTTACTGGACCTCGCCCGCAACCGGCTGCTGGCGCCGGGCGGTCTCGAGGAAAAGGATCTCGAGCGCCTGTTGGCCACGCTGATGGCGCCGTCAGTGGACATCGCTGACGTTTATTTTCAGCACAGCCGGCACGAGTCCTGGGTGCTGGAGGACGGCGCGGTCAAGGAAGGCAGTTACAACATCGAACAGGGCGCCGGGGCGCGCGCGGTGGCCGGTGACAAGACCGGGTTCGCTTATTCCGATGAGCTGATGCTGCCGGCGCTGCTGAAGGCCTCGGAGGCGGCGCGGGCGATCGCCCGTTCAGGCGGCTCCGGGGCGCTCAAGGCCTGGCAGCGCAGCGATCCCGCGCGCCTCTACCAGCCGGTCGATCCGCTGGCCAGCATCGAGACCGACGACAAGATTCACTGGCTCGGGCGAATGGACGCGCACGCGCGCGCGGCCGATCCGCGCGTCAAACGGGTGATCGCGAGCATCGCCGCAACCCACGACGTGGTGCTGGTGGCGGCCAGCGACGGCACCCTGGCCGGCGACGTCCGGCCGCTGGTGCGGGTAAACGTCCAGGTCATCGCAGAAGCCGACGGGCGGCGCGAGTCCGGCGTCGCCGGCTGCGGCGGGCGCTTTGGCTTCGAGCGCGTGCTGACCGAGGAGAACGTGGCCGCCGTGGCCAAGGAGGCGGCTCATCGGGCGCTGTTGAACCTGGACGCGGTCGACGCTCCGGCGGGTAATATGACCGTCGTCGTGGGTCCCGGCTGGCCGGGCGTGCTGCTGCACGAAGCGATCGGCCACGGGCTCGAGGGCGATTTCAACCGCAAGGGCACGTCGGCGTTTACCGGGCGCATCGGCGAGCGGGTCGCCAGCGAGCTGTGCACGGTGGTCGATGACGCGACCCTGGCCGAGCGCCGCGGATCGCTGAGCGTCGACGATGAGGGCGTGCCGGCGCAGCGCACCGTGCTGATCGAGAACGGCAAACTGGCCGGCTACATGCAGGACAAGCACAACGCCCGCCTGATGGGCATGCAAAGCACCGGCAACGGGCGGCGCGAGTCCTTTGCGCATCTGCCGATGCCGCGGATGACCAACACGTACATGCTGAACGGCCCCCACGACCCCGACGAGATCATCGGCTCGGTGAAAAAGGGCCTTTACGCGGTCAATTTCGGCGGCGGTCAGGTCGACATCACGTCCGGACAGTTCGTGTTTTCCGCCAGCGAGGCGTATCTGATCGAGGACGGCCGGGTGACCGCGCCGGTCAAGGGCGCCACCCTGATCGGCAACGGCCCGGACGTGCTGACCCGGGTCAGCATGGTCGGCAATGACCTGGAGCTGGACGCCGGCGTGGGCGTGTGCGGCAAAAACGGACAGAGCGTGCCGGTCGGCGTCGGTCAGCCGACCCTGCGGATCGACGGCATCACCGTGGGCGGCACCGAGACTTCATGACACTTCCGGCAGGCCGCTCTCCAGCTCGATTTTGCGCAGCGCGCGAAACAGCTCGCGCGCGGCCCGCGGCGGTTTCCCGCGGCGCTCCTGAAGCCCGGCCTGGCGCATCAATTGGCGCAGACGCTGTTGCTCGATGCCCGGATCGTGTGCCAGCAGCCGCTGCAGAGCGCGGTCGCCCTCGGCCAGCAGGGCCTCGCGCCACCGTTCGATCAAGTGCTCACGGCCGATCTCACCGCGGCGCTCGCGCTGCGCTGCGGCCAGCGCGCTCTCGATCGGCGCGGGGTCGATCGAACGCAGCTGCTTGGCGAGGAACTTGAGCTGGCGTTTGCGTGCCACCCGGGCCCCGGTCGCCTGCGCCTCCAACACCGCCGCGCGCACGTTGGCTGGCAGCGGCAGACGCTCGAGCCGGCCCGCGGGCAGTTCGACCAGGCGCCGACCCAGCGCGAACAGGGCGTCGGCCTGGCGTTTGCGCTCCGACTTGCTCGGCGGCGCTTCGGCGGCGGTGAGCGGCGGCTCTTTCATACGGTATCAGCGTAACAAAGGCGTGCAGATCCATGGGTAGCGTGACCAAGGATAAGGCAATTTCGATCAACCACTCAAAGGACCGCTGGGCCGACGAGCAGCAGGCCGCGCTCAGCGAAATCTCCGAGCGCGTTCTGGAGCGTGCCGCGGCGGTGGGCGCCTCGGCCGCCGAGGTGTCCGCGAGCAGCCACGCCGGGATCTCTGTGACGGTGCGCATGCAGGCGGTGGAGACCCTCGAATTCAGCCGCGACCGCGGGGTCGGTATCACGGTTTATTTCGGTTTGCGCAAGGGCAACGCCTCCAGCGCCGACTTGAGCGCGGGCTCGGTCGACGAGGCGTTCGAGGCGGCGTGCGAGATCGCACGCCGGGCCGAGCCGGATCCCTGCCATGGCCTGGCCGAGGCGGAACTGATGGCTACCAGGGCGGTCGATCTGGACCTTTGGCATCCGTGGGATCTCGAACCCGATCGAGCGATCGAGATGGCGCTGGAGATGGAGCAGGCGGCGTTCGAGGTCGATCCACTGATTCGCAACTCGGAGGGCGCGACGCTGGGGAGCGGCGACTCGGTTTCGGTGTACGCCAACAGCCACGGGTTCGTGGGCGCGCGACGCGCGTCGCGACATTCGCTGAGCTGCGTGGTGCTGGCGGCGAACGAGAGCAGCATGCAGCGCGACTACTGGTACGATACCCGGCGCGACCCCGGAGAGCTTCAGGGCGCTGGCGAGATCGGGCGCGAGGCCGGCCGGCGCGCGCTGCGGCGCCACGGCGCGCGTCCGATCGCAACGACCTCGGCGCCGGTGCTGTTCGCGCCCGAGGTCGCCCGTTCTCTGCTCGGCAACCTGGCCTCCGCGGTCAGCGGTGGCAATCTTTACCGAGGCTCGTCATTTCTTTGCGACCGGCTCGGCGACCGCCTGTTTCCGGAGTTCGTCAACATCGAGGAGCGGCCGCTGGAACCGCGCGGGCTGCGCTCCACCTGGTACGACGCCGAAGGGGTGGCCACCCGCCGGCGGCCGCTGGTGGCCGGCGGCGTGCTCGAAGGCTACGTGCTGTCAAGCTATTCGGCGCGCAGGCTCGGGATGCAGTCCACCGGCAACGCGGGCGGGGTGCACAACCTGACCTTGAGCCCCGGAAAGCTCAGCCACGAGCAACTCATCGCCGATCTGGACCAGGCGCTGGTGGTGACCGAATTGATGGGCCACGGCGTCAGCATCGTGACCGGCGACTACTCGCAGGGTGCGTCGGGATTCTGGGTCGAATCGGGCAAGATCGTTTACCCGGTCGAGCGAATCACAATCGCCGGCAACCTGGAGCGGATGTTCGCCGGGGTGGCCGCGGTCGGGGCCGATCTGGACGACCGCGCCGCGATCCGCAGCGGCTCGATCCTGATCGACCAGATGACGATCGCGGGCGAGTGAGCAAGCACCTCAATCCCAGATTTCCGGGACTTGAATCAAGAAGGAACGCGAGGCGCAAAGGGATGGAGCGATGGTCCTTTGCGCCTCTGCGTCATCATGTCTTTGCGTTGATTGCTGTCTGATGTCCGAGCATACGGAGCCGTACTTATGACATCGCGCGCAAGGCTGCCGCGGCTCGTGCTTCACGGCGGGGCCGGCGTGGTAGACGTGGAACGCGCCGGAGGCTCTGTGGTGGAGCAGGGACGAGCGCTGGCGCAGATCATGCGCGCGACCTGGGAGCGTCTGAACGGCGGTGCCAGCGCGCTGGACGCGGTCGAGTTCGCGGTGGCCGCGTTCGAGGACAACGAGTGGTTCAACGCCGGCCGCGGCTCGGTGCTGAACCGCGACGGGGTGGTTGAGATGGACGCCGCGATCATGGACGGTGTCGACCGGCGCTGCGGCGCGGTCGCCGCGGTCACCGGGCCGCGCAACCCGGTGCGGGCCGCGCGCGCGGTCATGGATCACGGCG
>JBFGYD010000026.1:0-11662 GCA_041587615.1 Lysobacterales bacterium | reverse complement strand
GGGGCTCGCGGCACGCCGACCACCGCCGGAGCCGCAGGTTCAGCCGCGGGCACGGGCGCGGCGCCGGCTGTCGGCGCCGGTTCGCCCGCGCGCACGAGCTGGCAGGCGGCCAGCGGCAGCATCAGCGCCCCGATAAGAATCGACGCGCAGGCCATCGGGATCTTGGTCATCGAGAACTCCTCCGATCGATGATTGAAAGCGTGTTCCACCCGCCGCCGCCAGTAGCGGCCGCCGCTCATCGGCACCGCCGCCAGGGTCGGCCCCCGGGACAGCGACAACAGCGAGCGCGCGTAGTCGGCCGGGCTACCGACCCGTTGCAGCGCGCGCCGGTCGCAGGCCAGCTCCGTTTCCTCGTCCAGCGAGCGCAGCAGCGGGTACAGCAGCGGATTCCACCAGGCCAGCGCGTGGGTCACGCGGATCAGCACCAGCCACAGCCAGTCGCGGCGCTCGACGTGGGCCAGTTCATGGGCCAGCGCGTGGCTCACACGCGCCCCAGCTTCGCCGCGCCAGGCCGCCGGCAGCAGCACGTCCGAGTGCGGCCAACCGAAACTGACCGGCGAGGCCACCCTGTCGCTCCAGCCGATGTGAAGCCGCGGGAGAGCATCGGCTCGGAGTGCCAGCGCGTCATTCAATTCGGTCTCGCTCAGCGGCCGCGCGCCGCGAGCCCAGCGCCTGAGCACCTGAAGCTGACGCGCAAACCGGGTGAGCAGAAAGGCCACACTCAGCCCATAGAGGGCCAGCGGCCACGCCAGCCAGCCGCCAACGGCGGCCGGCGCCGGAGCGCTTGCCGCTTCGACCGCGAGCGCCGACACCGGGATCGGGTCGGTCGCCGGCAGCAGGGGCAGCACCCAAGGCGGCAGCAGGCCGTTCAGCAGCGGCAGCGCCAACACCGCGAGCAGCAGCGCGCGCAGGAACACCAGCCGCTGCGAGGGCGGCAGCGCGCGGACCAGTAGCAGACCGATCGCGATCAGGGCGCCGGCCTTGAGCCCGAATGAGACGCCGATCCAGATCAGCTCACTCATCGTGGGCCTCCCGTTCGAGGCGCTCGATCAGCTCTTTGAGTTCGCGCGCCTCGGCGGCGCTCAGCGGCTCGTCCCGCAGGCCCAGAAGGGCGTTGGCGGCGCGCGCCGGCGAGTCGCCGAAAAACGTGCGCACCAAATGGCGTAGCGCTGAGCTGCGGGCCGCGTCCGGGTCATCGGCCGGCCGGTACAAATAACGTCGCCCATCGCGGCGAAACTTCACTCGCCCTTTGTCCAGGAGTTTGGCCAGCAGTGCGCGCACCGCCGAATAGCTGGGAGGATCCGGCAGCCGCGCCAGCACCCCTCGTGCGCTCAGCTCGCGGGTTCGAAACAGGATGTCCATGATCTGCCGCTCCCGGCGGCTCAGGTCCAGCGCGGGTGACTCTTTGTGCTGTTTTTTTAGCATGTGCTAATTTTTTAGCATTATTAGCACTTTGTCAAGCATAGCTATAATCGCTGGCCTCTCCACGTCTCGCTGGTCACAGGAAGCAACCGATATGAACCGCCACCGAACCGCTTTGTTCCCGCTCACGCTGCTGACTCTCGGTCTGCTGCTGATGTCCGGTTGCGAGCGCTCGACTCCGAGACCCGAGCAGACCGCAGCGGCCGAGGCGCCCGCCGTGAAATCAGACACAACGAACGCCACGGCCTCCTGGGACGCGTTCGTCAACGACTACATCGAGGGCTTCCTGCGCGCCCATCCGGCGTTCGCGGTGGTCGCCGGCCGGCACGAGTTCGACGGTCTGCTGCCGGACTGGAGCGCCGCCGGGATCGCGGCCGAGGTCGCGCGCCTCAACGAGTTTCGCGAACTGGCGCTGGCGTTCGACGACACTGGCCTGAGCGCCCGGCAGCGCTACCAGCGGGACTATCTGCTGTCGCGCGCGCGGCGTGACCTGTTCTGGCTCGACACCGCCGACTGGCCGTTTCGCAGTCCGTCTTTCTATTTCGACTGGATGCTCGACTCGCTGGACCCGAGTCCCTACGTAACGCTGAACTACGCGCCGCCGGCGGTGCGCCTGGCCGCGGTGACGCGCTACCTGGACCATATCCCCAACGCGGCGGCCCAGATCCGGGCCAATCTGCGCTCGCCGCTGCCGCTGACCTACGTCGATTATGGGGTCGCCTCTTTTGGCGGCCTGGCGGCCTACTACGAGGCCGAGCTGGGTCAGGCCTTCGCCGGGGTCGGTGAGCCCGCCGCGCAGGAGCGATTCGACCTGGCTCGCGCGCAAGCCGCCGAGGCGATGCAGGCGCTGGCCGACTGGCTCGACGGGCAGCGCCGAGACGCGACCGACGAGTACGCGATCGGCACCGCGCTGTTCCAGCAGATGCTGGCCGAGACTGAGATGGTCGACCTGCCGCTGGCCGAGCTGGAGCGCATCGGCTGGGCCGACCTGCGCCGCAACCAGGCGGCGCTGGCCGAGGCATGCCGGGATCTGGCGCCCGGGCTGGCGGTGCCCGATTGCTTCGCGCGCATGGCGGACAACAAGCCGGCGCTCGGCGCCGTGGGCGGCGCCCGCGCCCAGCTCGCGGAGACAAAAGCGTTTCTGATCGCCCAGGATTTGGTCTCGATCCCCGGCACCGAGGAGGCGCTGGTCGCCGAAGCGCCCCCTTATGCGCGTTCCAACTTTGCTTATATCAACATCCCGGGCCCGTACGAGCAGGGCCAGCCGTCGATCTATTTCATCGCCCCGCCGGATCCGAGCTGGCCGGAAGCCGAACAGTTCGCCTACGTGCCCGGCGAGGCGGATCTGCTGTTCACCTCGGTGCACGAGGTCTGGCCCGGCCACTTCCTCAATTTCCTGCACGCCAACCGCGCCGAATGGATCTTCGGGCGCCTGTTCGTCGGCTACGCCTTCGCCGAGGGCTGGGCGCATTACAGCGAGGAGCTGATGCTGGAGGCCGGACTGCGCGAGCGCTCTCCCGAGGTGCGCATCGGCCAGCTTTCCAACGCGCTGCTGCGCAACGCCAGGTTCCTGTCGACGATCGGCCTGCACACCCAAGGCATGACGGTCGAAGAATCGGAACGCCTGTTCCGCGAGGAGGCCTACCAGGACGCCGGCACCGCCCGCCAGCAGGCGGCCCGCGGGACCTACGACCCGGCCTACCTCAACTACACGATGGGCAAGCTGATGATCCGCCAACTGCGCGAGGACTGGACCGCCACCCGCGAAGGCCGCGGCTCTTGGAAGGCGTTCCACGACGAATTCCTGTCCTTCGGCGGGCCCCCGATCCCGATGGTCCGCGCCCAGATGCTGTCGGGCCCGGCGGAGACCAGGCTGTATCTCGACGAGGCGTTCCTCAAACAGATCGAGTGAGCCGCTTCGCTCTCGCGGATTGGTCGGGGCCGCCCTTGACGTTCCAGATCAGGCCCGTTTTCTCGAGCAGCGCAATGAACCAATAGCCCACGTCGATCTGGCCTCGGTCGATGCCGAATCGCGCCGAGTACGGAAAGCAGTGGTGGTTGTTGTGCCAGCCCTCGCCGAACCCGGCGATGCCGATCAGCACGTTGTTGGTGCTTCGGTCGTTGCTGCGGTAGCGTCGCTTGCCCAGCAGATGACAGACCGAGTTGATGCTGAAGGTCGCGTTCTGAACGCAAAAGAGGCTCAGACAGCCCCAGCGAAAACCGTCCCAGAAACCCTCGGCGGTGCCGCTGCAGGCGAATCCCAACAAGGCGGGCAGCGCAAAAGCCATCACCGCCCACACGCTGCGCAGCTCGTCGATCCGGACGACGGCGGGGTCTTGGAGCCAGTCTTTGAGGTATTTGTCGTAGCTGGCCAGATCGCGCCGGAAGATCCAGCCGTAATGGGCGTTGAAGAGGTTCTTGATGCCGACGCCGAACGAGTCGCCGGCAAAGCGATGCGGCGAATGAAAGTCCCCGTCCCGATCGGCGAGCTGATGGTGGCGGCGGTGATTGGCCGCCCAGGCCAGCACCGGGCCCTGCGACATCGATGCGACGACGCATAACAGAACCTTGATTGGCTGGCAGGCCTCGAAGCTGCGGTGGGAAAGGTACCGGTGCACGCCGACGGTCATGCCGAGCATCAGAACGGTGTACATGAACCCGAAGATGATCAGTCCCGGCAGCCAAAGACCGTCCACGATCAGATCGTAGGCCCAAAAGGCCGTGCCGACGATCGGCAGACCGAGCAGCCCCAAAGCCCCGACGAACCAGATGACATAGGTGGAACCGGATTGAATCACGACCGCCGGTTTTTGGGTCATGTCTCGTTCCTCGTCGCAGGCGGCTCGCTCAGCCGGAACAGGGCCGCCGCCGCGAGGGTCAGCGCGGCGATCGCGGCGGCAACCGCCGCTGGCGGCAGGAACCAAAACGCGGCGCCGATACCCAGGACCAGCAGCACCCCAACCACCGCGATCAGGCCGGCGAGCAGATAGACCGGGTGCGAGCGGTCCGGCAACTCGCGCTGAATGTTCTCGGCCGCGGCGGCGCGCTGTGCCGGGTCGGGATCGTTGAGCCGATACTTGAACGCGATCCAAGGCGAGAACAGCGTTGCCCAGAACGCGCGCGGCTGCCGCACCAAAAGCTTCAGCCAGCGCACCTCGGCGCCGACGTAAGAGGCCAGTTGGGTCGCGTAAACCTCCTGATCGACCAGCACGCCGAGCAAGCTCGAATCGCTGAACCGTTTCTGCTGATCGGCCCGATCGTGGAACAGGGCGACGTCTCTGCGATCGCGCGCCGGAAGCGCAACCTTGCCCGAGTAAACATGGGCGACCCACCGCGCCTGCATCTCGCCCAGCGACGGAATCGACCCGAGCACCGGGCGCGCGAATCCCACGAACGCCATCGTCAAATCGGCGGGATCGAATACCTTTTGATAAAGGACTTTCGGGGGATCGTCCAGGAACGGCCATGACGGCCGGTAGCCGGTGGCCAGGACGACCCGGTCAAAGATCAGCGGCTTGTCCGCGTCATCGAAGCTGACCGCCTTACCCGCGATCATAGTGGGCTGGCCGTGAGGCGTGACCTTGCCCCGGTACACGTCCAGAATCCCGTCACGGCTCTTGTTCAGGAACTGGTGCAGATACGGGGCCGCCGGCGCCCATCGGCGAATGCCGTGGCCGCCGCAGCCCCAGGCGATGTTGATGAAGTTGGCGATGATGAACCGGCGGATCAGATACTCGACGTTGACGAACCGCCCGAAAAGCGCGCGGATGCCGATCGCGGTGAAATGATCGGCCGCGTGGGGGCCGATGTTGCGGTCGGCGAACCACTGACCCCGGTGGGTCGACCAGTGGACCTCGGCGCCGGCGGCGACGCACTCGGCCACGATGTCGGCCGCGCTCTCTCCGGCGCCGACGATCAGGACGCGTTCACCCTTGGCGATGTCGGACGCCTCCTTGTACGCCTCAGCGTGGACGACTTTTCCCTGGTACTGCGCATAGATCGGGTGCGAGTCGACCTCGAGCCGCGGCTTGCCCTGCGGCCCCGAGCAAACCACGAGCGCGTCGAACACGGCCTCCCGCGGAGACTCGCCGCGCGGCCGGGTTCGCAGATGCCAGCCGTCCGCACAGCGCTGCGCCGACAGCACCTCGGTGTCGAGCCGAAAGCGTCGCAAAAGACCGAAGCGGCTGACGTAGCCGCGCAGGTAGTCCAGCACGTGGACGTGGTCGGGAAAATCCGGCACCGACGGGTCGAACGGAAAGTCGCAGGCGTGAAGAAAGTGCTTGGAAGACGTCGCCCGGGTTTGCTCGAACACGCCACCGACGGCGTCGCGTCGATAGTTCCAGACCCCGCCGATGTCCGACCGGCGGTCGAAGCACGTGACCTCGAGACCGCACTCCGCCAGCCATTTGGTCGCGTAGATCCCGTTCCAGCCGGCGCCGATGACGGCAACGCGCCGGATGCCGCTGAGGCGCTGCGAGGGCGATCGCAATCGCTGCCACAGACTGATCAGCACCTGCGCCGGCAGGATCATCGCGGCGCTCATCAGCAGAACCGATCCGGCGGTGTCGCTGCCCAGCGCGTGGCAGGCCGCGAACCCGCCGCCGACGTAGGCCCACCAGGCGATGCCGTAGCGGAACAGGACCGAAAGCGTTCCCTGCTCATGGGCTTCAACGCCGACGGCGTAGACGCACAATAGGCGGTAGCGGATCATCAGCGCGTCGTAGAGGAGCATCGAGACGCCGAAACCGAGCGCGGCGGAGATAAGATTGGGGGCGAGGTTTACCCACGAACACCAGACCGCCGCATGCATCAGCGCGATCGTCGGCGGATAGCAGTCGCGGTTCATGTAGTCTTTGAACGCCCAGGGCTTTCCGGCGCGCCGCCGCGTGTTCCACGCCGGAACGACGAATCCCCACAGCAGCGGGACCCAAAAATCGCGCGTCAAGCCAAACCACCCCCAGTGCAGACAGGCCGCCGCCAGCGACAGCGGCAGCGCGTAGATCAGCACCGAGCGCGCCGGATGGTTCCAGGTCGGATCGCAGTTTTCGCTCTCCATCAATGGTCTCCCCTCGTAGCTGTCCAGCCGATAAATTACCCGGTTCGCTCGAATCCGGCCACAGCGTCAGCGCGACCGCCAATCGTCAGCGCTGTCGTTGAAAAGACGTCTCGAACGGGCTGGACTCCTCACCCACCGAGCCAAGCTGAAAGGCCGAAAAATTGCGGCAACTCGGGCAGTATTTAGCCCGGCTCAGACCGGCCCGTTGCTTTCGGCGTCCCGCTGGCGGCGAATGAAGTCCGGGCCACAGGTGAGTTTCCTGGCCAGCGGACTTTCCGGCTCAATCACCCGCCAAAACGGCGCGACCTCGGACCGTGCGGCCCCCGCGTTGAGCGCCTCGAACGCGGCTTCGGCGGCGATGCGGCAAAAGATACCTGTGGTCATCGGGCACGCGGCGTCGGCGCCGTGATCGGCGGCCAGCTTGGCGCGCAACTGGTCCACCGTACGGATCTGTCCCCGTGGCACGCGGCGGAAGTACTCGCTGACCTCCCCGGGGGTGGCCACCACGAGGCGCGTGCCGGGCGGGTAGCCGCAAAAGGTTTTGTCGATCTTCGTGACGAAGGCGGGTTTTGCGTGATTGTCGTGTTTCTCGCGCCAGGATCTGCGGCGGGCCATCGGTTTCACTCGGCTACAATGATGCCATGAGTGTATGGATTTTTGCGCTGCTGTTCACCGCCCCCGGCGACATCTATCGCTGCGCTGGCGAGGATGGCTCGGTCCATTTTCAGGGGCGACCGTGCGAGGGCGAACAGTTGGGGGCCATCCGCTCGAATTCGGCCGGCAGCGCGACACGTTTGAGGGAATGGCTGAGCGACCTGCCGGCTACATCGGCGCCCGAGCCCTCGGCGAATCGCGTTGCCGCCCCCTCGGGCGTGAACCACAGCGCTGCGCCGATCGAGATGCCGCCCCGCCCGACCGGCGAGCATTCTCTGGCCCAGTGTTCGGAGCAGTTCCTCCATTGCGCGGACTCGGACGAAACGGCCATGGACCGCTGCGTGGACCAAATCCCCCGCTGCCCCGGAAACCGCTCTTTAGACTGCTGCCACGCTGCCTTTGTCGTCCGGTACAAGGCCCTCAGGCAACACCGTTTCGACCGCAAAACCGCCGTCCGAAACGCGCTGCTGGGCCCCGGCTAGTCTCGACGAAAAATCCGCTTCACTGGTCTCGCTAACCGCCGGGCGAGCGATACCGTTAGAACATGTCCTGCGGATCCACGTCGACCGACCAGCGCACGCGCCGCGCCTGTGTCAGTTGATAAAGCCGCGGCACCCACCGGTCGAGCAGCCGATGCAGCGCCCGTCGCGAGTTCGAGGCCAGCAGCAACTGCAGCCGGTAACGGCCAGCGCGCTTCTCCATCGGTGAGGGCATCGGCCCGAAAAGCTGGACCGAGTCGTCCGGTGGGCCGGCCGCGGCCGCGGCGGCGGTCAGGAATTCACCCGCGGCCTCACGCTTGACCGCCTCGGCGCGCACCAGCACCAGATGTCCGAAGGGCGGATAGGCGGCCGCCCGCCGCTCGCGCAACAGCTCGCGCGCGAAAGGACCGTAACCGGTCGCCAGCACGCGGGTGAACAGCGGATGCTCAGGATGGCGGGTCTGCACCAGCACCCGGCCCGGCTTGGCCCCGCGCCCGGCGCGCCCGGCGACCTGCACCAGGAGCTGAGCCGAGCGCTCGGTCGAACGAAAATCGCTGGAGAAAAGCGCCTGGTCGATATTGACCACCCCGACCAGCGTCACGTTGGGATAATCGTGTCCCTTGGCCAGCATCTGGGTACCGACCAGCACGCAGGGCCGACCGCTGCGGACCTGCTCCAGAATTTGTTCAAAGGCCGCTCGCCGGCGGGTGGCGTCGCGGTCCACGCGCAGCACCGGATGCGGGGCGCAGGCCCGGATCAGGGCCTGCTCGAGGCGTTCGGTGCCGCTGCCGAGCGGGTCGAGCCGGGACGAGTTGCAGGCGGGGCAGCGCGCCGGCGGGCGCTCCTCGTGCCCGCAGTGATGGCAGCGCAGCAGCCGTGCCGACAGGTGCAGGGTCAGGCGCGCGTCGCAGCGGCTGCATTCGCCGTACCAGCCACATGCCGAGCACATCAGGACCGGCGCGAAGCCGCGCCGGTTCAGGAAAATCAACGCCTGCTCGCCGCGCTTCAGATGCTCGTCCAGGGCCCCCAGCAGCGGCGCCGACAGCCCGCTCGGCGGCTGGTGTCCGCGCTGATCGATCAACTCCACCCGCGGCAGGCGGGCGGCGCCGGCGCGGGCGGCGAGGCGCAGATGGTGATAGCGCCCGCCGAGCGCGTTGTTGAGCGATTCCAGTGACGGGGTCGCCGACCCGAGCACCACCGGCAGCGCCAGCATCGAGGCGCGCTGCACCGCAACGTCGCGGGCCGAATAGCGCAGGCCGTCCTGCTGCTTCAGCGACAGGTCGTGTTCCTCGTCGACCACGATCAAGCCGGGTCGCGCCAGCGGGGTGAAGACGGCTGACCGGGTCCCGACCACGACGTCGACCTCACCCGCGGCGGCGGCCTGCCAGGCGCGTGCGCGCGCACCGGCGCCAAGGTTTGAATGCAGCACCACGACCCGCCCGGTCAGACGGCGCTTGAAGCGGCGGCTGAGCTGCGGAGTCAGGCCGATTTCGGGCACGATCACCAAAGCCTGGCGGCGCGCCTCGAGCACCCGTTCGATGACGTGCAGGTAAATCTCGGTCTTACCGCTGCCGGTGACCCCGTCTAGCAAAAACGCGGCAAAAGCCCCGAGCCGCGCCCCGATCGCATCCACCGCCGCGGCCTGCGCGGCCAGCAGCGCAGGGCCCGGTTTGGCGTCGCCACGCGGGGCCGCGGCCGGCTCGATCAGGGCTTTGTCGCGCATGCGCCCGAGCACCGCCGCGGCAATGCCGGCCGACCGCAGCTCAGCGGTGGCAACGGCGCCGTCAGCGAGCAGACGCAACACCTCTGCCTGGCGCGGCGCGCGGGCCAGATCGTTGCTCCCGAGCGCGGCCCCGGCGGCCGTCAGCTGCCAGTACCGCGGACCCCGGTCGAGCGCCGCCTGTGCACGCCGAAGCGCCGCCGGCAGCATCGCCGCGATGACTTCGCCGAGCGGATGGTGATAGTACTGTGCGCACCATCGAGCCAGCGCCAGCTGCGCCGGCTTGAACAGCGGCTCGGCATCCAGCACCCGGGCCAGCGGCTTGATCCTGGCCGGGTCGATTTCGGGCGCGCCGGACCCGACCACCATCCCCACCAGCCGGCGCGCGCCGAACGGGGCCAGCACCCGGGTCCCGGGGCGCGGCGAATCCGGCCCCGGCCAGTGGTAGTCGAACGGCGTATCTACCGGCACCGGCAGTGCAACCCGGCAATAGTGCCGGACCGCGGTCACCACGCGTCGGCCGGTGCGGCGTCGTCCAGCGCCGCGATCAGGCGCTCCAGGTCTGCGGCCACGTCCACGCTCGCGGTTCCCGGCGGCGCGGAGCTGGCTTCGGTGACCAGACAGCGGGTCGAGATGCCGGAGCCGTGCCAGCGGCTCTCCAGCAGCCGGTCCCAGAATTCGGACACCGCCGTCTCGAGGCGCGGCTCGACCCCGAGAGAAACGTGAATCATCGACCGGTGGGCGGATTTCTCCAGCAGCGGGGTCAGCGCTTTCAGAAATGCCAAGCGGTGGGCCACGTGGCGCTCAATCATTTGCGAGGCCAGTTCGGACTGGAGCTGGAGCCAACCCAGCGGGTGCCGGGGACCGGCGAAGAAGCTGATCAGCCAGTCGACCCGCCCGTACACCAGGTCCAGATCGTTGAGCAGCGAGACCCCCGCCCGCGGCTGTTCGGGGCTGAGGAATCGATAGGTCGCCGACCCTCCTTCCCAGGCCAGCCGCCGGCAGAAGGCTTCGCCGCTCGCCGGGTCCGGATCGACCGCGACCACCCGGGCGCCGCTGCGGGTCAGATAGCGGCTGATCCCCAGTCCCAGGTCATGGTAGGGCTGCAGCACGACCGCGATGGGCGGGAGATCGTTGTGGGCTTCCATGTCAACCTTTTGCGAGCTGTCGCGTTGTCATCCACTGAGAGGCTTGGTCGCGGCGCCCGACAAGCGAGTCTGTCGACAATTCCGGCAACTCATGCAATATGCGGGCTGATGGAGAGCAAGCGGCGCCTTCGAGGCGCGCTTGAATGATACGGTAAAATGCACTCGAGTTCCGGCACATTGGCCATGACGGGGGCGATGACCACGGATTGGGAAAGCGAGCGGGACCGCGACTCGATTCGGCGCCTGGACGATTTCCTCCGCTCGGTCGAGCGCCGGGCGCTGACCGTGGCCGAATTCTCCACCCGCGACCGGGAGGAGGCCCTCGACGTCGTCCAGGACGTGATGACGGCCTTCGTGCGGCGCTATCGGGACAAGCCTGCAGAACAGTGGCGGCCCTTGTTCTACCGTGCGCTGGACAACCGGATCAAGGATTGGCATCGTCGCCGCCAGGCGCGCTTCCGCTGGTTCGGGCTCAAGCTCGGACGCCGCCCTGAGGACACGGTCGATCCGGTCGAGGCACTGCCCGAGCAACGCCGCCCCGATCCCGTTCGCGCCGGCCACAGCGCCGAGTCCGGACAAGCGCTGGAGCGGGCCATCGGCGCGCTACCGGAGCGCCAGCGGCAGGCCTTCCTGCTGCGCACCTGGGAAGGACTGAGCGTGGCCGAAACCGCCGCCGCGATGGCCGTCAGCGAAGGCTCGGTCAAGACCCATCTGTCCCGCGCGATGGGGACGTTGCGCGAGTTGTTGCAAGAGTTTGAGCCATGAAGGAAACCGAAAAAAGGATCGCCGAACAGGCCCGGGCGCTGCTGGAGCGCAAGGTCGAGAACATCGACGCGGCCACCCGCTCGCGGCTGAATCGGATCCGCCAGCAAGCCCTCGAGCACGCCCGAGGGCGGCGCCGTCAATGGCTGCCCGCCGGACTGGTGGCCGCGACCGCGGCGTTGGTGCTGACGCTTGCGGTGGTGCTGCGAACGTCCCCGCCGCCCGACGCAGAACCCGCACCGCTGGAAGATCTGGACCTGCTTGCGTCCAGCGAATCGCTGGACATGCTGGCCGATCTGGAGTTTTACGTGTGGCTCGAAGGTGAGCTGGAAAAGGGATGATACCCGGCGCCGCGCCAGCGCTGCTGGTGGCCGTGCTGTGGGCGGCACGGCCGGGGCCGGAAGAGGACGCACCGCCGCCG
>JBFGYD010000025.1:0-11662 GCA_041587615.1 Lysobacterales bacterium | reverse complement strand
TGTGGGCGGCGCCGCCGGCCTATCCGTGGCAGACCCAGTACCGGGTTCAAATCGACGGCCTGCGTGCGATCGCCGCCGACCCCGGCGCGCTGATGGATCAGATCAATACCGATCTGTTCTACGGCCGAATGGACCCGATGGCGCGCCAAATCATCATCAACCGCCTCGACATGATATCCAGCAGCAACGCCGAACAGCGGGTCGGAGAGGCGCTTTACTACGCCCTGACCTCGCCCCAGGCGATGGTTCAGCAATAAGCTGCAGATCGCATGAGCGGGCCAGGAGACCGATTGCAATGACGCGGAAATCAACCGGACTGACCCGTCGCCGCCTGCTGCAGGCCGCCGGCTATGCGGCGGTCGGCGGCTCCCTGTTCGGCACCCTCGGAGTCCTGCAGCGCGCCCAGGCGGCCAGCCTCGCGAGCAAAGGCGGCGGCTACAAGGCGCTCGTTTGCATCCTGCTCGAGGGCGGCGCGGACAGCTACAACTTCCTGGTCCCGCGGATGACCGGTACCGGCAATCCGGCCACCGACTATGACGTCTACGCGCAGACCCGGCAGAACATGGCGGTGGGCTACGACGAGGCCAGCGGCACCTGGAGCCCGGCGTCGATTCTGCCGCTGAACGGGTCCGACTTCGGACTCAACCCGATGCTGCCAGGGTTACAGGGGCTCTTCAATTCCGACCGCATGGCCGGCGTGCTCAACGTTGGCTCTCTCGTCGAGCCCGCGAACAAGGCCCAGATCCAGGCGGGCACCGTCGCGCTGCCGCCGCAGCTTTTCTCGCATTCGGACCAGTCGATCCAGTGGCAAACCGCGCACGCCGATTCGGTCGTGAACCGGGGCTGGTTTGGCAAAGTGGCGGACCTCTTGAGCGTGCTCAACTCGAGCCCGTCCCCGTCGATGAACATCAGCGTGGCCGACAGCAACCTGCTGCAGGTCGGCGAAACGGTCTTTCCCTATGCGATAAGCACCGGAGGACCGATCGGGTTGGAAACGGGGTGGGATCCCAACGGCGACCGGCTGGCCACGGTCGAGGCCCTGATGGATAACGCCCAGAACCTGTTCGAGTCCGAGCACGCCGCGGTCAAGCGCCGGGCGCAGGACAATTATGACCTGATTTTCGGCGCGTTGGAGGCTTTGCCGGCGTTGGCGACGCCGTTTCCCAGCACCTACCTCGGCGATCAGCTCCACATCGTTGCGCGGATGATCGGGATCCGGGCGGCGCTGGGGGCCAGCCGCCAGACCTTCGTGGTCAGACTGTGGGGCTGGGACACCCACGACAACCAGGCGGCCGACCTTCCGGGCCTGCTGGCCGAACTGGACGGCGCGCTGCCGGCCTTCTACGACGCCACCGTCGAACTGGGGGTGGCCGCCGACGTCACCACGTTTACCCAGACCGAATTCAGCCGCACGCTCAACTCGAACGGCAACGGCACCGACCACGGCTGGGGCGGGCATCAGCTCGTCGTCGGCGACGCGGTCGCCGGTGGCCAGCTCTACGGCACCCCGCCGGACCTGACCCTGGACGGTCCCGACGACCTCGACCGCGGCCGCATCGTCCCGGCCTATTCGGTGGAGCAGTATGCCGCTACGCTGTCGAGCTGGTTCGGGGTCCAGGCATCGGATCTTGCCACCGTGTTTCCGAACATCGGCAACATCGGTTCCAGCGATCTGGGTTTCATGGTCTAGCAAAAAAGGGTCCTGGACCCTTTTTTAGGGCGCAGGACATTTGTTTCCACGCGGGTCTCTTATCGCTTGCCGCGGGCAAGCGATAAGAGTAGTTGGAAGATCATTTTAGGTGGGAGCCCCAGTTCGGCCTCGGTGGCAAGATTTTAAGGGCTTGGTGCGGCTAATTTCCTGTGAACAGGGTCTCTCGGTCTACCAGGCACAGCGGGTTGCCGAACGGATCGCTCAGGTAGAACGAGCGCTCGCCCCAGGGCCGCGTTTCGATGGCGCCCATGTCCGGTGCCAGCGCCCGTAAGTCCGCGGCGCGGCGGTGGTAGGGCTCCAGTTCCTTGACTGCCAGATAGACATGGTCCGAGTTGGGACGGGCGTCGCGATCGTCGCCGTCGGCTCTCGGGTCGACGACGGCCAGAATGACCCCGCCGCACTGAAAGTAGTGGCGGCCCGGGGACACGCGTTCGCCGTCCATGACCAGCAGGCGCCGGTAAAAGCCCACGGATTCGTCCAGATCGCCGGCGGGCAGGATCACGCGATAAAGGCGAGGGGCGTCGCCGACCTCGCCGACCATCGCGGCATGGGCTGAGCGCCGGTCTGTCGCGACGTACTCGACGGCCGCCGCGACGTTCCCCTCCGGGTCCACGAACGACACGATCTTGCCAACCTCGGGCAGTTCGAAAATGGGCCCGATGACCTCGCCGCCGTGCTCGATGATCGCATCGCGCGCGGCACTCGCCGAGGCCACGCTGATCGAGCAGCGGTAGGCGTTCAAACGGGGCTCGGGCCCATTGGTCGGGCGAACCGATAGCGCCCCCTCGGTGACTCCGGCCTCGTCCGAGGCGCCGGTCTGGATGACGAAGAATCCTGGCGGGCCCCACGGCTCGAACCGCCAGCCGAACGCGCGTTGGTAAAAGTCACGCGCGCGGTCGAGATCGTCCGCCTGGATCGCGAAATGGGCGATGAAGTTGGCCATCCGGTCCCTCCGTCGTTGGTCGCTCGGCAAGGTCAGGGACCGAAGATTAGCCGCCCCGGCTGCGGCCGTCTCTCGATATAATGACAATCAATGTCGAGAAAGCGTCACCCGTCGCCGTCAGTCCCGCCGCTGCGGGCCGTCGCGATCAACCTTCCCGAGGGGGGTCGGCTGCCGGCTCACGCGCACGATTGGGACCAGCTCGCATACGCCGCGGAGGGGGTGATGTCGGTGATGACGCCGGACGGAAGCTGGGTCGTGCCGCCCGCGCGCGCCGTCTGGCTGCCGGCCAGCGTGGCACACCGGATTCACGCCGACGGCCGGCTGAGCTTGCGCAGCGTATTCTTTCCGCCCGGTGTCGTCGCGAGCCTGCCCCGGCGCTGCTGTGTGGTCGGCGTGCCGCCGCTGTTGCGCGAGCTGGTCATCGAGCTGGTGTCGCGCCCGCCGTCGGATCCGGGGCCAACACGGACTAGGATCGCGGCGCTGCTGGTCGACCTGCTGGCCGAGCTGGCCCAGGAGCCGCTGATTCTGCCGATGCCCCGAGACTCCAGGGCGCGCCGGCTGGCGCAGCTGCTGGCCGCGCATCCGGGCGACCGTCGTTCGCTGGAGGAGTGGGCGCGACACGTCGGCGCCAGCCCGCGCACGCTGCAGCGATCGTTCCGGGCCGAGTCGGGCATGGGCTTTCGGCAGTGGCGGCAGCAGCTTCGGCTACATCGCGCGCTGGTTTTGTTGGCCGCCCGATCGCCGGTGACTCAGGTGGCGCTGCAGGTCGGCTACGAGAGTCCGAGCGCGTTCGTGGCGATGTTTCGCAAGGCGCTCGGGACGACCCCAGGTCGGTATTTCTCGCGCTCCAATCGCTTACCTGGCGGCAAGCGATTGGAGTAGTCGGGATTCTCTGGTCGAGGGAGTGCGGGATTCGACCGACTTGGGATGGACGGGCCGTGGCGTCCTCGACAGCGCTCCGCGTCCGTGGCCACAATCAGACCTTTGCCAGTCTCTGGAGGCCGGGATGCTTTTTATCTTCGAGGTTCGGGTCAAGCCCGGGTACAGCGCGGAGCAGTATGCGGATGCCTGGGTTCGGGCGAGCGAGATCATCCAGCGGGCGCCGGGCGCGCGCGGTACGCGGCTGCACCGCAAGATCGACGACCCGAACGTGCTGATCGCGATCGCGCGTTGGGACTCCAAGGCTGAGCGCGATGCGATGGAGGCGCGGCCGGATGAGCGGGTGCGCGACATCATCGCCGAGCAGGCCCGTTTCTGCGACGTGCGGGTGATCGGCGAGTTCGAGGAGCCCGAGTGGGTCGTCGAGCCGGCAACTAAGTGAGCCTTTGCGTTTCTCTGTTCTTTCGTTCCGATTGCTTGCTCTAAACCTTCAGCTGGCGTTGGGTGCCGATCAGGCTGTCGCGGGTCACGATCGCCGCCAGCGCCGACTCGCTCCAGCCCTCGGTCCCGCGCGGGCGCTGCGGCAGCACCATGTAGCGCAGTTCAGCGGTCGAGTCGTGGACACGGACCTCGACCGTTTCGTCCAGCCTCACCCCGAACTCGGCCAGGACGGAGCGCGGCTCGCGTACAACTCGCGAGCGGTAGGCGCGAGACTTGTACCAGGCCGGCGACATGCCCAGCAGCGCCCTCGGGTAGCAGGAGCACAATGTGCAAACGATGACATTGTGCACTCGGTCGGTGTTCTCCAGCACCGTGAATTCGGTCGGCGCCAGCTCGAATCCCAGCTCGCGGATGGTCTCGGTGCCGTCTTCCAGCAGACGCGTCTTGAAATCCTCTTCCGTCCAGGCGCGGGCCGCCAGGTGCGCCCCGTTTTCGGGCCCGGCGCCCTGCATCTTGGCGATCATCGCCCGCTCTTCCTCGGCGGTGTAGAAGCCTGCCTCGAGCAGCAGTTCGCGCAGCGCCAGCCCGACCCTGGCCGCGGCGCTGGTGGGCTCCGGGTGGTCCGGCTGGAAAGTCCGGTCGTGGTCGTGGTCGTGGTGGTCGCTCATGAGCCCGGGACTACGCTTGCTCAAGCCAGTGCTCGAATACCTCCAGTTCCAGCTTGTCCGCCGCTTGCCCGCGGTAACCGGGCCACAATTCGGCTAGCGCGAGGCGCACCCGGTAGAGACGGGTCGGCGGCCGGCCGTCGCCGCGGATGAATCGCTCCGGTTGCCCGTGCCGTCCGCAGATCCGTTCGATCACCCCGAGCCGGCCCTTGGCGTAGGCGGGCACGCGATGGTGGACCGGCGGCGTCCGCGCGGCGATGCGAACCCGCTGGCCCACGTGGAATCGCGGCATCGTCAGCAGACGCCTTCGTCGCGCTGCCGCCGCGCGATGGCGGCGATGCGATCGTCGAGCTGCTGCCTGCTGACAATGCCCTTGGACTGAAGCGCATAGGCCAACGACCGCGCCCAGCGCTCGTAGTAACTCAAACGCTCGTAATCCTCCGGCGTCAGACGCTCGATGCCGTCGCGCAGCTCGGCGAAATCTGTCAGCAGGCCTTTTTCGAGCGCGAGGCGGACCATCGCGTCGATCTGCCATTCCCAGAAAGCGGTGTCGCGTTCGTTGAGATCGATCGGGCCGAAGTCGAGGCCGCCGATGTCGTGCGGGCCGGAAGGTGTCGCCATCCGCTTATTAAAACCCGCCGATCAGGGCATTGACAAATCGACCGTATCCCGGTCAGGCTGGAGTCATGCCTATGCCCAGAACGTCACTGCTGCTGCTGAGCGCAGCGCTGATCGCGACGCCGCCGATATCGGCTCAGAGCGTCAAGAAATGCGTCGATGCCGACGGCAACATCACCTTCATGCAGGGAGACTGTCCGAAGGCGGAGGCCCAGCAGGACGTCACCATCCATCCGGAAAACCGCAGCCCGCACGGAGAGCTTCAGTTTCCCGAGGCGATCGAGCCGGGGCTGGAGTGGGTTTGGGTCGCGAGCGTTTTGGACGACAACGACGGCGGCGTCGTGGTTCGCCAGAGCGGTGAGGCCTACGTGATCGAAAACAGTCTGGGCTGCGGCAGCCTGTGGCGTTATCAGGAATCGTTCGCCCAGGTGTTCGCGCCCGGGGAGTTCGGTGACGGCGGCGCGTTTCTGATCCTGCCCGACCACCAGCAGCGCTGCGCGCTGTTTTCGGTCAAGCCGATGCAGGGCAGCGTCGACCTGAGCGCGATTCCGAGGAGGGCGCCGGTCGCTCCCGAGCCGGCGGCGCCATCGCCCCAGCCGGTTCAAGCCCCCGTCCGGGCGCAGTCCGCCGCCGCGCCCGTCGACGACAGTGCCTGCCGGAATCTGCGCCGCCGCCATGAAGGGCTGAACAAGCGCTGTCGGGGCTTGGACGAGTGCAATCGAAAGCGCGCCGCGATCGACGATCTGAAACGGCAATGGGAAGCGCGCCGCTGCGAGGGCGCACTGGGCATCGGGCCCTATTGATATCAAAGGTCCAAAGCGAGCGACACGGTGCAGCTAGGCTTGAGCGAATCGGCGCTGTCAAGCTTTTGGGAGCGGGTTGACGACGGCCAAGTCCGGGAAGCGAGAAAAATCCCGGTCGGCTGACCAGAGCACGCGCACGCCGTGAAATAGACAGAGTGCAGCAACCCGGGCATCGTGCACGAGCGCACCCTGCAACAGGGCCGGTCGGGCGACCCGCTCGAGCGAGTTTAGATAGCCCTCACCTTCGGCGAGGAAACCACCCGAGAGACTCCCAAGGAGTCGCCTTATGGCATCCAAGGCGATATCCATCGGGGTGGGATCTTTAAAAATGCGCGGGTTGGAGACCACCGCAAGGAACTCGTGGACACAGGGCCAGGGAACGCAGACCGGTTCGGGCGCCGCGACTGCCTCGGTCAGCACCTGTCGAGCACGTTTATGGAAGGGCATTTCCGGCCGATGCGCATAGACGAGCAGGTTCGTGTCGACGGCAATCACGCGCCGTGCTCTCGATAGATCTCATCCCGTATCCGGCTCCAGGGCGCTCGCTGAAACTCGTCGGTCAGTCCGCTGCCGCCGTAATGTGGAAAATCCAGCTCACGGCGGCGTGCCTGTCGCCGCGCCTCAAGGCTTCGTTGAAGACCTTCCTCGACCAATGCTCGAAACGTCGCACCCTCGTGCCGGGCAACGCGCCGGGCTTGCTCAATTAACTCTTCGGGAAGCTCAATAGTGGTTTTCATATGGCCAACCCATATCGAAAATATGGGGTTACCATACTTTTGTTGTCAGCGCTCGGCAAGTCCGTTGGGTGACCGGCGCGGATTGGCCAAGAAACCGTCAGTCCGAATGACGTTACGATCGCCGCGGGGAGTGCGAACGGCTCGTCCCTTTACGACACGTCCTCGCCTGCCAGGTCTTCGAACGCCGATTCGGCCGCGTCGCGAATCGCGTCGCTATCGGTGCCGGCCGCGTCCCCCTTGCCGGTCTCCCCGATGACGCCGGTCTCGATGTCGACCTCGCGTGAGGTCACGCGCGTGCGGCCGCCGGCCTGCTGGATGCAGCCGATGATCACGGTCCGGGTGCCCTGAAGGCTGCCGGGCTCGATGTCGTCGCCTGCCTCGAGGTGGCCGGCGATGCAGCTCAGCGACGGCAGCGCCTGGCCCTGGGTACCCAGCCGGATCTGGAAGCAGATCAGCCCGCCGGAGCGGCGGAACACGTAAACGCTGTCGGCGCGCGGATCGAAGCCGGCGGCCCGCAGCCCGTCGCCGATCGCCTGCTCGATGCCCCCCAAACCGTCCGCCGAGCCGCCGTCCTCGCAGCTCACCCCGGAAGTCGGGGTCGGGTCGTCCTCGCAGCGATTGAGCCCAACGCCGCCGATCGTGCCGCATTTTAGCGCGCCCTCGATGCCGCCAATCTGGGCCTCGGCGGTCGGCGCCAGCGTCAGCAGTAGGCCCGAGAGGATGGCGATTGTCGGCGCGCGCAAGGTCACGGCGGGTCATTTTATCAAGGCTGGGTCGGCGGCTCACGCGCAAAAGGTTTCAAGCGGGTTGGTTCACCCGCCGAAATTCGAGATAGTCCGCCGCGACCTCGCTCGGGGCCTCGAGCTGAGGGTAATGGCCGATCGTGTCGAGCACCCGAACGCTGACCTGTGGCGCCAGCCGCTCGAGCGGTTCCACCATGTGTCCCCCGGAGATCGGGTCCTGGGCGCCGATCAGCACCCGGACCGGCAACTCGGCCGTCGCGAGCGCGCCGACCCAGCGGTCGTAGAACTGGCGACGCTCGTGCATGTAGCGGCTCACCGCCGCGATCACGCGCCGGCCCTGGTTGTACTCGATCAGTCCCCAGCAGACGTCGAGTTCGGCCTGGCTAGGCGGCGTGTCGGGGCCAAAGATACGGGTGAAGGTGCGCTCAAAGCGGCGCTTGCGCATCAGCCGCGCGATCAGTCCACCGAACGGCGAGGCCAAGAGCTTTTGCACCAGGGTAGGGCGGTGGTAGCCGGGGATGATGCCGCCGTTGAGGAGATAGCAGGTTTCGATCTCGAGCGGTCCTTTTTCCGGCTGGCGGGCGAGCAGCTCCTGCGCGACCGTATCGCCGTAGTCGTGCGCGAGCACGTGGACCCGGTCGAACCCGAGTTCGGCGCACAGCGCCTCGGCCAGGTCGGCCTGGTCGAAGATCGAATAGCGGATCCGCGGTTTGGCCGAATGACCGAACCCCAGCATGTCGAATGCAATTGTCGGTCCCAGTTCAGCGAGCGGCGCCCAGATCCGATGCCAGTCCCACGACGCGGTCGGGTAGCCGTGGATCAGTAGCGTCGGCACGCCCGAACCGGGCAGGAAGCGGTAGACCATCTCGTGCCCGCGATGCACGAACACGTCGCACTCCCGGTACCATGATGGCGCCTCGGAGTTCGCGGTCACCACGTCTTGAGCGGAAACCGAATCGGTGAGGCCGGGGGCCACGGCATGCCGGCCTCTTCGAGCTTGGCGGCGAAGTTCGGGGTGGCTTCGAGGTCGAAAGGGGCCCCGCAACCGCACCAACCCACGACGAGTACCAGCGTCTGGCTGCCGAACGGGTGCGCGTCGATTTTGCCTGCCAGCCGGTTGGCCGCTTCGCGGCCGCCGAGCCAGGCGTTGACCTGCAATGCCCAGAAGCCGGACGTGTCGCTTTGGCTCAGATAATCGTCCGCCAGCATCGCGGCCGCGTCGCGCTCGCCTCGCGCGGCCGCGACCATAGTCCTCAGCCGCTTTGCATCGGAGGCGGCGTGGATGCGGTCCGTGATTTCCCGCTCCGCCAGGTCGAACTGACCGGTCGCCGTCAGTGCAGAGATCAGGATTTCATTGAGGGAGCCCCCCACCGCCACCTCGAGGCCCCGTCGTGTCAATGCGACGGCGCCGGCGACGTCGCCCGACCACAGCATCAAGTCGGCCTCGTTCCACCAGGAAAGCGAGACCAGCGGATCGCAGGTTCGAATCTCCTTAGCGCGCGACAGGTAACGGTTCGCGATGCGATAGACTTCGGCTACCGGCTGGATCCATAGGGGTTCGTCGCAGCCGCGGTCGGCAACGATCAGATCGATACGGCCCCTCAAGCCGCGCCAGTTGCCGCTCACGAAGGCGAGATCGAATTCCGCGTTTCGGCGCGCCTCGGGCGAGCGCGCGTGCTCGACGGCCGCGGCGAAGTCCCTGACCGCCCTCGCCGGTGCCGCGGCGATATCCTCTGCGCTGACACCGGGCAGCGACTCATCGGCCGCGTCGTCGATCGCAATATGGACGTACAGGTCCGAATGCATCTCATGGGCGGGCGCGTAGTCGGGCACCCTGACCAGCACCGCCTCGTAGTGACGGTTGGCCTGGGTCAAATCCCCGATCCGATCCATGCCGACGACGCTGTGCGCCCTGGCGTAATACTCCTGCCCCTTTTGAAACTCGATGAACGCCTCGACGTCGCGGAGCCCCACCCGGACCATCAGTTCGCGCTTGTCGTCATCCAGCACCACGTCCATCGCGGTGGCGATCTGTGCCGCGATGTCTTCCTGAACCGCGATCGCGTCATCCGAGGCGCCATCGTAGTTTTCCGACCAAAGGTGGAAGCCATCGGCGGCGCGGATCAGTTGCGCCGTGACCCGCAGGCGATCGCCGGACTTGCGCACCGAGCCCTCGACCACGTGCCGCACCCCCAGCGCCGCGGCGATCTGCTGAACCGGAATCTGCTGCCCCTTAAAATGAAACGCGGAGGTGCGCGAGGTGACCAGTAACTCCGGTAGCTGCGCCAGCGCGTTGAGGATCTCCTCAGTCAGGCCATCGGCGAAGTACTCGTCGTCCGGGCCGCTGCTCAAGACCACGAACGGCAGCACGGCGACCGATTTCTGCGGGACGCCGGAGGCCGCGTCCTTGGGTTTGCTCACCGCTGCCGTCCCCGCCGGCCGCGTTTCGGCTGGAGCGCGGATGAACTTGTCCCAAGCGAACCAGCCCAGCGCCACGGCCAGGACCGCGATGATCGCGAAATCCAGCTTGCGCCCGGTTTGAGCCGTGATCGATTGGCCGCGGTCGACTTCGCTCTCGCGCTTGACCCCCTCCGGCGTCAGCTCGAACGCCCACGCGAACACCAGCGCCAGCGGAAAGCCGATGGCCAGCAACAGCAGGATGACCTGGAACAGCCATTGCGGCGCGGCGATGTTGTTGAGCACCACGTCGGCGACCTGCAGCACCAGCCACGCCACGACCACGTACGCGATCCCGACGCGAACGACGTTGCGCCGCTTGAGTTCCCCGAAAAACGTTTGTTTTTGTGTTGTCTGAGTCACCCTTGCACAGACGCCGATCACGCGCCGCAGAATGGCATCGCGGCGCTCAATGATAGCACCGCCGGTCGGGGACTCGTGCCGTGGGAACTCACGCTGCCGTTGGTCGGCGAGCCTGAAAAACGAAGGCTGGCTCCACGAAAAGTGGGAGCCGGCCTGCGATTTGTATCGGTGTTTTTAGGGTTAGTCGCCGTAAATGCGGATGCCGACCGAGTAGGTGGCGAAGTCGACCAGCGCCACGTTGCCGCGCACGCCGAAGCTCAGCGTGATCGGCTGCTTGAAGAATTCCTTGATCTGGGCGTCGGACAGGCCGTAGGTGCCTCTCAGGGTCCGCGGGTTCACCAGTCCGCCGGTGCAGCTTCGGGTGAGCGCCGTGAAGTGGGACTCGGTCTCGCCGGGCTGCAGGGTCTTCTGCTGCAGGTTGTTGCTGATCGTGAAGTCGAGCAGCACGCCGCCGAACGGGAGCCCGGTCACCGGATTGATCAGGCTCGGGTCGTCCAGGGTCTCGCTTTCGATGCGCACCTGCGGGCGCAGGAACATCGCGGCCGTTGCCGGCGCGGGGGTGGTGTTGCTGAAGCTCCACTGCGCGAACGGCGTGAACGTGAAGCACAGGATCGAGTTGGTGGCGTTGCCGGGCAGTTCGATGAAGGCCAGGTCAGACTCGTCGACGCCGGTGAAGCCTGGCGCCGGATTCAGCTCGATGCAGGGTCCGCTGCCGGGCGGCACGGTGCTGCAGTCGGCCTGGAGCCTCAACTGCTCGGTTTGCGCCACCCCCAGGTAGGTCTTGTCGCGCGCGAACGAATCGGAATCGCCCACCTCGGCGTCGGTCGGACCGGCTTTTTGCATCGTGCGGAAGTCGCCAGCCGGCGACAGCATGTCCATGTCGAGCGCGTGCTTGGCCATCACGGCGTGAACGCCGAGTCCTCCCCGCGGTTCGGCCACGGCCGCGGCCGCGCAGAGCGAACACAAGGCGAACAAAAAAGTCTTCCTGATCATGTGCTTCCTCCTTTCAAAAGATCGGAACGTAGGAACCCCCTCATTCCATGGTGCAGCAACCGACGGGGCTTGTAAACGCTCGGCTGGTCGCTAAGCGGACAATGCCGTGAGGCTTGGGGTCGATTGGAGCGGGATAATTGCGCCCCGGTGCTGTACGACGATTGCGGCCAGCGCGTGTCCGACCGCCACCGCCCGATCTGAAGGCATCCCGCGCAACCTGGCCGCAAGATAGCCGGCGTTGAACGAATCGCCGGCGCCGGTGGTGTCGACGACGCGGGCAGGTTCGATTGGGACCGCTTGCGACAGACC
>JBFGYD010000024.1:0-11737 GCA_041587615.1 Lysobacterales bacterium | reverse complement strand
GTGCGGTCGTACCAGTAGTTCTCGCCGGCCAGCCCGCCGTAGGCGACCCCGAAGGTCGGCGAGTATCCGACCTGGGTCTGCGACCAAAGCTGAAGTACGTCGTCGTAAAGACGGGCGACCGGCACCGAGTGCTCGATCCCGGTATGGCCGTCGACGACGTGGGTCAGGTTGGCCTCGAATTTCATCCCGCCCTCGGGCACGACCATGATCCCCAGCTCAGCCCCGGCGGCGATCACCTGCTGGCGCGAATCGCGCCGGAGCTGGTTGTAACTCTTGACCGAAATCGCCCCCCATTCCTTGAGCCGGCGCACGTGAAACAATGCGTCCTCGTAGCTGTCCACGACCGCGGTGTAGCCCGGGACCCGCGCCCCGTAAAGGATGGTGCCGGTGGAATAAGTGCGCGGCCCGAGCACCTGGCCGCTGCGCTGCAGTTCGGCATGGGCGAAAACCTCGCTCGAGTCGTTGGATGGATCGTGGATCGTCGTGACCCCGAAGGCCAGGTTGGAGTACTGCATCCAGTTCTGCTGCGGCGTTATCTCCGAACTGGCCATGCTGCCGTGAGCGTGCACGTCGATCAGTCCGGGGATGACGGTCTTGCCGCCGGCCTCGATCACGGTCGCACCTTCCGGCACGGTCACGTCCGCGTCCGGACCAACCGCGACGATGCGATTGCCCTCGACCACGACCGTTCCCTGCTGGATGACTTCTTCGTACTGCCCCGAATCGCGCATCGTGATGATTCTGGCGCCGGTCAGCGCCAGCGCGCCCTCGGGCTTGTCGGCCGCGGCGGTGAACCTCAGGTCGAGTCCCTCGCTGACCGGATCCGGCAGTTCTTCCGGCGCGCCGTTGAGAAACGCGAACGCCTGGTTCAGCGGCCGCGAGAAAAGCCTCGCGCCGTGCGCCCAGCGGATCGCGTCCGATGCCCCCGACCAACGTAGCGTCTCGCCCGAGCGCTCGGCCACCTGGCGGACCGGAATGGCTTTCGAATCCTTTCCCATCTCCACCGTCTTGCCGGTGACCGCGAACGGCGCCACGTAGGCGTTGTAGTCCTCGACGAACGCCAGCCAGCGGCCGTCCGGGGAGACGCTGAACTCGGTCGCCCTTGCCGCCTTGATGTGGGTTCGCTCGTCGTGCCCTTGCAGGTTCACGCTTTTCAGTGCGAGCTGGGTCTCCTCGACGTTGTCGGAGTAAAGGATGCGCTCACCGTCCGCGCTGAACTGGGGGTCGGACCCCGAGTCGATCAGTCGCCGGTTTTCGCCGCCGTCGGCGGCCGCGACGTAGATGCCGGGCTCGTAGGACCATTTGGGAGAGAGCAGATAACCGCCGGAGAACTTGCGGTAAACGACGCGCTCGCCGTCCGGCGAAAAGCTCGGCTCCGCATAATGGCCGGGCTGCTCGCTGATGACGCGGCCGTCGCCGCCGCGGGCCGAAACCACCCGCACCGTGCCGAGCGATTGGTCGTCCCAGGTGGTGTAAACGATCGATCGTCCGTCGGGCGCGAAGCTGGGCCAGAATTCGAAATGATCCCGCTGGCGGGTCAGGCGCCGCTGGCGGCCATTGTCCAGGTCCTTCAGATACAGGTGGCCGAGCGCCTGAAACACCACTTTGCTTCCGTCCGGCGAATACTGCGCCCAGCGGATCGCTTGGACTTGAAACTCGTCGGGCGCCACCTCGACCGGAAAGCGCAGCGCCGGACGAACCTTGATCTGGCTGCGAACCCGGACCGGAATTTGCTGCGCATCGCCGCTGCCCACCGCGACCTGCCGGAGCTTGCCTCCGGCCCAGAACACGATGCTCTCGCTGTCCGGAGTCCAGGCAAAGGCCGGCGTATTGCCGTAGCTGCCGCTGGTCTCCTGCAGGTCGCGGTCGAGTTCGAGATAAAGCGGTCGCTCGTTGCCCGACTCGAGGTCCTTCAAGTAGATTGCCGAACGCATGTCGGGCAGGCGCTTGACGAACGCCAGGATGCGCCCGTCCGGCGACGGGGTCGGTCGGATCGCGCCACCGGGTCCGCCGGCGAAGTCGGTCGTCTTGCCCTCCTCGCGGTCCAGGCGTTTGATCACGAAGACCTCACCCGTGGCGTCCTTGTTGTATTGCCAAACCGTCCCCGGAGTCGCGTCCTGGCTGTAATAAAGATAGCGGCCGTCGGGCGAGAACGAAGGCTCGGCGATGTTCTTCTGGGCCTTCTCGCCGTCCGGGTGCTCGACCACCTTGAGGCCGTCGCCACCACTCGAGTGCACCATCCATATTTCGCCGGCGGGAATGCTCCGCGTATAAACGAAGCCCTTGCGCGCGGCGAGCCACTGGCCGTCCGGCGACCACGCGGGGTTGTGGTACGGGTGTTCGCGCTCCTTGGTCACCTCCGTGAGGTCGCCGCCGTCGGCGTCCATGACCCACAGGTTGTCGGCGCCGTTGCGGTCGGAAACGAACGCGATCCGGCTGCCGTCGGGGCTGAACCGCGGCTGGATGTTGAACGCAATCTCATCGGTCAGTGCGGTCGCATCGCCCCCGCTGATCGGCACGGTGTAGATGTCACCCAGAAAATCGAACACCACAGTCTCGCCGTCCGGGCTGACATCGACGTTGGACCAGGTAATCTCTTCACTATCGATGTCGATCGTTTGCCACGGCCAGTCGCCCGGAGGGTCGTTGACGTCCCAGGCGTCCTCCTCTGCTTCCTCGCCTTCGGCGCCGATATTGGCGGGCTCTTCAGCGCCCTGGACGAGGGCCGAAAACGCCAGCATCAGCGCCAACCAAGGCGCCCCGAATCGCATTGATCGCATCAATTTCTCCCTTTCCTACAAGTCCGTCTAAGCCAGCGGGCCATTGTCCCCGAACAGGGACGACCGCACCACGCCGGTGCGGTGCCGCGCGCCTTCAGTTGATCCCCTGTTGCGGCCGATACCGGCCCTGGCTGAACCCGGAGAAGTAATTCGACAACAGAGGATGCTCTATCGGCCGGCCGCTGCGGTCGCGTTCCAGGTTGCGCTCGGCGACGTAGGTCTGCTGGCCGCTCTGGTGGACCAGCACGTGGTACCACGGTTCGTCCTTCGGCGGGCGCGAACGGGCGACGATCTCGTACCACTCGTCGCTCAACTGGAACTGAGGATCGACGTCGATGACGACGCCGCGGTAGTCGAATAGGCGGTGATGAACCAGTTCACCGACGCTGAAGCGGGCGCTGGATACATTGTCGGGTGATTGCTTCACGGCTCGGCACGCATGATCGGGCGGGTTGGCGACCGCCGGGCAACCTCGCGGAATCCGGCTTTCCGGAACGCCGCGGGGACGCCGGTCCAGGCAAATGCGTCCGGAACCGGTCGCCCTTTCTTGGGCTCCACCGGGTAGCCTTCGAGAAGTTGTGCGCCCGCTCGGCCGGCAAACCGAACCGCGGCGCGAAGCAGTCCGGTCGCGACCCCGGCCCCGCGGTGGCGGCGGTCGACGAACAGGCAGGCCACCGACCAGCACGGACGCTCGTCGACCGGCGCCATGATCCGGGAGCGGCCGAGCGCGGGATAGCGCTCGCGCGGGGCCAGCGCGCACCAGCCGATCGCCTTGCCGCCCGTGTAGGCCAGCAGTCCGGGAATCTCGCCGGCGTCCACGACCCGTTTCATCGCCCGCCGATTGCCCTCGCCCTTGCCCGCTTCGAACGCCTTGCGGCTGGTCCGCCACAGCATGCACCAGCAGCCGCCACAGGCCCCGCGCGGCCCGAACAGGCGCTCAAAGTCGCGCCAACGCTCGCCAGTCAACGGGTGGTAATCCAGCTTCATACGTTCCCTCATTGTATGCTCAAACGCAGGTTGCTGCGCGCTACGCAGGGTCAATGAACCAACGCCGCGCGTCGCACCGCCGAAGTCACGGACAGACCCGGGGTGGCCTCGGCGGGCGCGCTCCAGAACCGCCGCGCCGTCTCGAGAATCACTTCCACCGCCGGGTCGATGCGCGCGCGGCGCGGATTGCCGGCTGCATAGATGGCCCGCAGGTCGGCCAGCGTGAGGTAGTCCGGATGATGGATCTCGGCGATGGTCGCGTAGTCGAAGCGGGTGTCGCCTCGAGTCACTGAAAATTCGTAAACGTGAACCGCCAGGCTGGGCGCGGTAACGCCGCCCATCAGTTGCTCGAGGCGGGCGAATTCCGGTTCCATCGCCATCTCGCCCAGGTACCGGTGACGTTTTTCAATCCGCCAGCCGTGGGCCTTGAAGACCGCTCCCAGCGACTCGCCGCCCTGAATGCGCCGATGTTCCCGGTCCAGGGTGCGCGGCACCGAAGCCGGGTAGCTTACCAGCGCAAAGGTCCGGCAGATCCGGCGCCCGCTCTCGGCGCTGTAAAGATTCGAGATTCGCAGCTCCTCATCGTGAACCAGCACCTCGATCCCGAAGTTGCCGAAGCGCTGGGCGATGCGCTCGCTGTTCAGCAGCGGCGTCGAGGACAAGCGCGCGGCGCAGCCCGAGCCGATCGCCAGAGCCAAGGCAACCAGTGCGAGGGGCAACAGTTGGCGGCACACGACGCGGCGAGCGGGACGCCCGGAGATCACGGGTGGCGATCCGGGAGATCGGGTAACGGCCTCTGGGCGGCGATGAAGCTCGCCAGATCTGCGCCGTCGGCAAGTCTGAGTCCGCGCGCGAGGAAGCGCTCGAAATCCGCTGCGCCCGGATAGGAGTAGTAGCGCCCGGCGCCGCACTGGGGGCTGCTGGGCGCGCGACCGTCCCGGTCGATGGCGGCCACCGCGCGGGACACCAGCCGACAGCCGGCCGGGTATAGAGCCAGCACGTTTGCCGCGTAAGACTGGTCGTAGCTCAGCGGCATCGGCGCCCGGCCGACCATCGGACCGGTGTCGATGGTGCCGTCGACGATGTAGTGCAGGGTCGAGCCGATCTCGGTCTCGCCCTCGAGCATGGCCCAGAACGTGGCCATCGTGCCGCGGTACTGCGGCAACAGGCCGGAGTGCAGATTGAGCACGCCATGACGGGGAATGGAGATCGCGGCGTCTTTTAGAATCTTGCGGTAACGCACCGAGATCAGCAGGTCAGGCCGCAACTCGCCGAGCATGCGCAGGCTCTCGGCGGCATTCGGCCGCTCCAGCGTTCCCAGGGGCCGGCCGGTCCGCTGCGCCAGGCGCTCGAAATCCAGAAACGGCGCCGTGGGCGGCGATCGCCGCGCCAGATCGGCACACCAGGAACGCTCGATTCGGTCCAGCTCGGCGAACGGGCCTCCCTCGACCGCCGGCGACTCGGACAGCAACAGGCTCAGCTCATGCCCGGCCAGCGCCTCGACCAGCAGGCCCAGCGCGATGTTGCTGTAGATTTCCCGGTGGCCCAGGATGACGATCTTCATGCCGCGAAGCCGGTCGAGAACAACTGCATATTGCAGGAGTTGCGCGGCGAAAAAGCAAGGGGCCGGGTCGCAACGACCCGGCCCCATCGACGGACGGGTGGCGTTCGCTAACCCGATTCGAAGCCGCTGACGAACACCGGCGTCACCTGCCTGACCCACTCGCGCATCACGCCGACGCTGCAGCCGAACTTGCGGTGGCCCTCTCCGAGTCCGAGCGCGTCGATGATCTGCTCGCAGGAGCAGCCCGCGGTGTCGGTCGTGGTGAACACGTCACCGGGACCGTTGCCGCCGCCCGGCGGTGGCGTGGTGTCGAAGATCAAGTCCTCATCCACCAGCGCATGGCGATTGACCCCCAGGCGCTGCGTGGGCACGCCCTCGGGAATCACCGTGTCGGGGCAGACGTCGGCGTTGTCCAACACCCCGTCGCCGTCGGCGTCGTCGACCGCGATAACGGTCAGGGTGGCGCTTGCCCCATTCGCGACCTCACCTTGGGTGCTGGTCCTCAGCGAGGAGGTGGTGTTGAGGTAGTCGCCAGGCTCGGCGTCGCCCGGCACCGACAGCGTGACGCTGAACGTGCATGACCCGCTCGGCAGCAGGTTGCCGCCGGTCAGGGTCAGCACCGAGGTGCCGGTCAGCAGCGAGCCCGCGCCGCAGACGTCCGCGGTCGGCAGGCCGGTGGCGACCAGCCCCGGAATCACCGCGTCGAGGTCGTCGACAAACGACAGATCGCTGATGCCCTCGCTGCTGCTCAAGTTCTCGATTGTGAACGAAAGCCCGACGCTGCCGCCGGCGTTCGCATCGGCGTCGAAGGACTTCACAAAGTTCAGCACGTTGATCAGCAGCTCGTCGGTCGCCGGATCGCCGAGCACCGCAAGCCCGCCGATGGTGCCGGTCGCCTGACTGGTCAGATTGACCGCGACCGTGCCCAGCGCAACTGCACTCGGGACCGTCAACGTGACGTCGAACGTGCACGATGCGCCGCCGACCAGGCTACCGCCGGCGAGGCTGATCGTGCTGGTGCCCGAGACGTTTCCACCGCACGCGGCGATCGGCAGCCCGGTGGCGACCAGGCCGGACAGGGCCGCGTCGAGGTCGTCGGTAAATGCCAAGTTGTCCGCCGTCTGAACCGGGTCCAGGTTGGTCAGCGTAAACCGGAGGTTGACGGTCCCGCCAGGAGTTGCCGGGTCGTCGGTGAACTCCTTGGCCAATGCCAGGAAATCGGCTGCCACGACCAGGTCGTCCTGAGCGTTGTCGAAGTTGGTGGGGACGCCTTCGAGGGTGCCGCGGAATCCGCTGGTCCGGTTCCGATACGTGTCGGGCACGGCGCCGGCCGGCACCTGCACGGACACGCCGAAGGTGCAGAATGTACCGGGATCGAGGGACCCCCCCGACAGGGCCACCGTGGAGGTGCCGCTCAGCGTCGAGCCGGTCCCGCAAACGTCGTTCTGCGGCAGTCCGGTCGCGGCCAGACCGCTCAGCACGTCGTCGAGATCGTCTGAGAATTGGATGTCGGTAGCGGTCGAGGCGGAGGTCACGTTCTCGATCGTGAAATTCAGGTTCACGACCCCACCCGGCAGCACCGGATCGTCGGTGAACTCCTTGGTCAGCACCAACCCGGCGATGCGCAGGTCGGACTGGGCCGGCAGCCCCGTCGCGATGGCCCCGAGGACCGTGGCCTGGATCGCGCTGGTGGTGTTGGTATGGGCACCCGCCGGCGCGTCGCTGGGCACCTGCAAGGTCACGCTGAAGGTGCACGTCTCGCCGGGGGCCAGCGTGCCGCCGGTAAACAGCATCGTCATCGTGCCGCTGATCTCGGAGCCCGCGCCGC
The DNA here is from genome assembly GCA_041587615.1 of Lysobacterales bacterium. GTDB lineage: Bacteria > Pseudomonadota > Gammaproteobacteria > Xanthomonadales > SZUA-38 > JBFGYD01. The sequence goes on along the minus strand of JBFGYD010000024.1, from coordinate 4,578 downwards.
AAACGTCCGATGCCGGCAGGCCGGTGGCTACCAGTCCCGACAACGTCGCGTCGAGGTCGTCGCTGAACGTGATGTCGTTGGCGTCGGCCGGTGCCGACTCGTCGTGACTGATCGTGAACTGCAGAGTCACGGTACCACCCGGGGTCGCCGGATCGTCGGTGAATTCCTTGGTCAGCGCCGGTGCGCCGACGATCTCCAGGTCGTCAGAGGCCGGGTTTCCGGTCACGGTTGCGCTGTCGACGGTGGCGCTGATGTCGCTGGTGGTGTTGGGGTAGAGGCCGGCCGCGGAGCCCACCGCTACGTCCAGCGTCAGGCTGAAGGTGCACGAGGCGCCGGGCCCGAGACTGGCGCCGGAAACGACCAAGAGGGCCGGGATTGATCCGGTGCCGCTGTCGATCAGTGGCGTGTAGTCGGCCGTTGACCCTGCCCCGCAGAAGCCGTCGGCCGGAACCGAAGAAGCGGTCGGCAACTCGACGACGAACTCGTCGCTGAACGTGATGTCGGTGGCATCGGACGAGGCGCTGGTGTTGGTGATCGTGAATTCCAGCGTGACCGAATCACCGGCACCCACCGGGTCATCGGTGAACTCCTTGGTCAGGATCGGAGCCGGCTCGATGAACAGCAAGTCGCTGGCCGCGGAACCGCCGACCGGGCTGCCGTCGACGTTCGCCGTCACGGTGCTCGTGGTGTTGATGAACGAGCCCGATGGCGCGCTCGCGGGGACCTGAAGGGTCACGCTGAAGGTGCAACTGCCGCCCACGTCCAGCGTGGCGCCGGTCAGGGTAAGATCGGGAGCAGCGAAATCAACGGTCCCGCCGCAAGCCGGCTTGGGCAGCGGTTCGGCTGGCGCCAGGCCGGCCACCACCGCGTCCAAGTCGTCGCTGAACTCGATGTCGGTTGCCTGGAAGGCACGATCCAGGTTGCGCAGCGTAAATTGCAGCGTCACGGTCCCGCCGGGCGGCACCGGGTCGTCGGTGAAACTCTTGATCAGGGCAACGCGCTCCGCCAGCACGGTCAGCGTGGCGCCGGCCTTGCCGCTGGAGCGGGTTGTTGAGTTGTTCGGTAGGGTCGAGGTCAACTCGCCGCTGGTGTTACCCAAGGAGCCGACGGCGTTGGCGAGCACGTCTACGCTCAGAGTGCAACTCGCGCCCGCACCCACGGACGCATCGTTGAGAACCGCAAAGGGAGGACCGTAGCTGACCACGCTGCCGCCCGCCGGCGCACTGAAGGTGCCCCCGGTGCAGGTCTTGCTTCGGTTGGCGGGACTCGCGATCACCATCCCCGGGGGCAGGTTGTCGATGAAGGTCAGATTGACCGCGGCGGCGCCGTTGGCGGTGTTGTCGATCGTAAATGTCAGCCGGCTGCGGTTGCCGAAGGTGACCGTATCCGGATCGAAGCTTTTGCTGAAGCCCGGCCGGTCGGTGGCCACGACCAGATCAGCCGTCGCGGTACCGCTGTTGCCGGCCGACGAGGTCAGAGCGCCGGAGGTGTTGGTGTGGGTGCCCGGGGTCGCGCTGGTCACGTTGACCCGCACGAAACAGCTGCCGCCGACTCCGACCCCGCCGTCGCTGAACGTGATGGTGTCGTCGCCGGAGGCCGCGCTCACGGTGCCGCCGCAGGTGGAGGAGACCACCGCCGGATCGGCGATCGTGACCCCCGCGGGCAGGGTATCGCTGAACGCCATGTTGGTGACCAGCAGCCCGGTGCCGTTGGCGATGTCGAAGCGCAGCGTGCTGACGCTGCCCGGACCGATGGTCGCGGGCGTGAACGCCTTGCTGAAGGCCGGCACGGGCGTTTGGGCCTGCACCGCGGTTCCCAGCGCCAACATCGCCAGCGACATGAGCAAAACGGTCACGCTTGTTTTCGAAGTCGGAATATTCATTGACAGATTCTCACCCGTTGATTGCACCCCATGTCCTCGCACTAAGGGGAGCGAGGACTTCTTGATTCAACGCTGGCGACCCTCCCCAGGATCGACCGCTCAAAGTCACCATAGCCCCAGTGCTTCGGGATTTCAACATGCCGAGACCCGCCATCGGCGGTTCGATGGAGCGAAATTCGACGCCGGTTCTGGGCTGATCAGGCAGACAAATTAGTAAGAATATCAGCAGATTGCGAAAACAGGTCGCGTCCCAGCACGGCACCGACGAGGGTCAAAACTCCGCCGAGACCCGGGGCCCCGGAGAGCGTGCCACAAAAATTGACAATCAGTAGCGCCCGTGTTGCTTGTAGATGTAGTTGGTCAGTTCGATGTGTTCGTGGTTCATCCGGTGCAGCAACCGGTGCACGGTACGGGTAATGGCGCACATCACCTTGTAGACCAGTTCGGGCTGTGAGCGGATCAAAGCCTCAAATTCGTCGCGTTTGACGCTGAATACCTCGCACGGGGTCAGCGCCCGCAGCCCCACGCTATGCTCCATGCCGTCGATGAAGCTCAATTCACCGGCCATATCGCCCTCGCGCAGCACGTGCAGACTGACCGGATCGCCGATCGCGGTCTTTTTGACCACCTCGAGCTTTCCCTCGAGCAAAACGTGCAGAGAGTCGTCACGCGTGCCCTCGCTGATCAGGTACTCGCCATCCTCGATCCGATGGACCCGGATCAGATCCGCCAGGGTCGCGATTTGCTCCTCGTTCAAGTCGGCGGCCAGCGGCGAGCGCTTGACCCGCTCTACATTGTCCTTGTCGCTCATCGATCTCCGTCCTCCATTGGTCCAAAGCCAGACTCAGTTTAACCCGCCTATCACATCAGGTCGGTGCGTATTTACCGAGTCATGCTAGCTCTCGCGCAGCCCCAGCGAGGGCTCCAGTTGCGCGATCCTCACGCCACCGAGCGCGGCGGCCAGGGCGGCCGCCAACAGGGTCAGACCGAGCGTCGCCAGCAGGTGCCAGACCTGCAGCCGGCACACCGACCGCCCGGCGCCCAGGTTGGCCTCGAACATCACGTTGAGACCGGCCTGGACCAGATAAAACACGAGGCAGGCAATAACCCACCCCAGTACGCCGGTCAGCAGCGCCTGCAGGATCGGATACCAGACGATGGCGCGGGACCGAAAGCCGGTCAGGCGCAGGACGCTGAACTCGCGCCGCTTGCGGTCCACGTTGGCCCACACGCTCGAGCCAAACGACAGGCAGTAGCTGCTCGCCGCGATAATGGCGATGATCCAGAAAACGATGCTCAAGTTTCGGTCCAGGGTCCGGACCAGCTCGATGTCGGCCACCCGCGTTCTCACGTCCACGCCGGCGGCCAGCAGATCGGCCCGCAGTGCGGCCACGTCGTCGATGCCGGCCGCGTACATCCTGAAACCGGCAAAACTGCGCGCCGCCGTGCGCGGCTCGCCGCCCTGCCAGCCGAGCGCCGGCACCGCGCGGCCGTCGCGAAAGTCCTCGATCGCCATCAGCAGCGGCAAGGACACGAACAGTCCGTCGCGCGAGAACGCCGCGGCCGGCGCGACCGCGGCGACCGCCAGCGGCAGGCGCTCCGTCTCCTGTCGGCCCTGATAGACGCGACTGATCAGGCCCTCCAGCCGAGAGCCCGCGCCCGCGCCGAGCTTGTCCGCGGCGTCGGCCGACAGCACCACCTGGTCGAATCCCTCCCCCGGCGGCATCGCCGGCGGGAGAACGGGGTCTCCCGCGGCCGACGGGACCAGCTCGGCGTCGATGATGCGACCGACCTCGCCGGCCGGGTCGCGCAGCTTGATCGTGGCGGCAATGGCCCGGGTTCGCGGCACCAGAAACTCGACCTCGGCACGCTCGCCGAGCGACTCGAACCAGTCAGGACCGAAGCTGCCGCTGCCGCTGGGACGGATCTCCCGATAGCGCGGGTCCTCCTTCAGCGGGTCGAGCAGGTTGCTGATGATGCCGTGCTTGAGCCCGAACAGCACCAGCAGCGGCACCAACACCGCGGCCAGCGCCAGCACGAAACAGCCGGACATGATCCATTCGTGGCGGTAGTCGCGCGCGGCCAGGTCGAACATCAGCGGGAACTGGGACTGGCGCTCCATGTCAGCCAGGGCCGTTGGAAACGGTCACGCTCATCGAGTTTTCCCCCGCGGCGTCGATCCGGTGATCGATCAGGCTGAAGCCCCGGCGTCGCATCAGCTCCAGCGCGTGGGTCGCCACGATCAGGGTCACGTCCAGTTCGTCGGCCAGCCCGGCCAGCAGGTCCATGATTCGCTGCGCGGTCAGCGGATCGAGCGCCGCGGTCGGTTCATCGGCGATCAGCACCGGTGGATCGTGCGCCAGCGCGCGCGCGATCGCGGCCCGCTGGCGCTGGCCCACCGACAGCTCCGACGGCAACTTTTCCAGCTGCGCGGCGATGTGCAGCTTGTCGGCCCAGCGATCGGCGACCCGTTCCAGCGGCAGCTTCAGCAGCCGGCGCGACAGATTGATGTTCTCGCGCACCGTCAGATAGGGCAGCAGACCCCCATTTTGCAGCACATAGCCGATGTGGCGGCTGCGCAGGTCGGTCAGGCGGTCGGCGTCGTCGGAATCCCACGTGGCGGCGATGTCCCTGACCGGCTCGGCCGCCACGGGACAGAAGCCGAACCGCTCGCACTCGCCGGGCTTGAGGATCAT
>JBFGYD010000023.1:0-11752 GCA_041587615.1 Lysobacterales bacterium | reverse complement strand
CAGCGGCGCCACCAAAAGGTCATCGAGGAGGCGCCCTGCCCGGTGTTGGACGGGGATCTTCGCACGGCAATGGGCGAGGCCGCGGTCAGGGCCGCGCGCAGCATCGACTACGTCGGGGCGGGCACGGTCGAGTTCTTGCTCGATGCCGAGCGTAAGTTCTATTTCCTCGAAATGAACACCCGCCTGCAGGTAGAGCACCCGGTAACCGAGATGATCACCGGGGTCGACCTGGTGGCCCTGCAGATCCGTGTCGCGCAGGGCGCACCGATGAACCTGACTCAAGACGAGATCCGCCTGAACGGGCACGCGATCGAGGCCCGCCTCTACGCGGAGAATCCGGCGCAGGATTTTTTCCCGGCCACCGGCCGGATCGATCGCTGGGAACCCGTCGGCGGTGAGGGCGTAAGGGTCGACGGCGGAATCACGAACGGCTCGGTGATCTCGCCCTATTACGATCCCCTGCTGGCCAAAATCATCGCTCGCGGCAGCTCGCGCGAGCAGGCTCGGCAGCGGCTGATTCGGGCCCTGAAAAACGCGGCCCTGTTCGGTATCGAGACCAACAAGTCGTTTCTGATCGCGGCGCTCGAGCACCCCCGGTTCCGCGCCACTGAGGCCACCACCGCCTTTATCGCCGAGAGTTTCGATCCGGCATCCTTGGGCGCTGTGGCGCCCGAGCTTGGCGACGCCGCCGCCGGCGCGGTCATTCAATACGAACTGGCCCGGGCCGCCGCCCATGGCGCCAGCCTGCTCGTGCCGGGAGCATTGCTAAACTGGGCCAGTGCCTCGAAGATCGAGACTCCATATCGATACGCCGCCCGAGACGGGTTCCTCGACGTAACCGTGATGCCGACCGGTCCCGCGTCCTATCGGGTGCGAGGGATGGAGGGCGCGATCGCCGTATCGGTCCTTGAACGGTCCCCCCATCGGGCCATCCTGAGCATCGACGGCGTCCGGAAGCCGGTGCTCTTCAATCAGCCGCCCGGCGATTCAGGTGGCTGCCTGCTGCAAGTCTCGATCGACGGGCGCGATCTGACCCTCAACAACCTGAACGCCATGATGACCCGGTCCGACGACGCCGTCGGGGAAGGCACCGTCATTGCCCCGATGCACGGTATCCTGCTCGAGGTATCGGTCCGCACGGGCCAGAACGTTGCCAAAGGCGATCGGGTCGCGGTGCTGGAGGCGATGAAGATGCAGCACGAAATCCTGGCGCCGGTGCCCGGCACGATCGCCGAAGTCCACTTCGCCGCCGGCGAGCAAGTCGACGCCGATGCTCTGTTGATAGAAATCACGACCGAGACATGAGGCTACCGGAAGCGCTCGATTTTCACGCTGAATGCGAGGCTCTGGCGGCCATTCTGGATGGCGCCGGCGCGAATGATTTCAACCGCACCACGCAGTTCAAGAACTGGAGCATCGCAGACGTCATCGCGCACTTGCATCTGTGGAATCACGCGGCGCTGCTGACGCTCGAGGACCCACCGGAATTCGGGCGCCTGCTCAAGTGGATCGCCGGCCGAATGGCGGCCGGCAACAGCCATCCCGAATTGCAGATCGAATGGTTTGACGGCGCGAGCGGGCGCGTGCTCTACGAGGACTGGAAAAAGCTCTACCCGAAGCTCGCCGCCGGCTACCGCGACGAAGATCCGGATCGGCGGGTCCAGTGGGCCGGGCCGGACATGAGCGTGCGGTCCTGCATCACGGCGCGCCAGATGGAAACCTGGGCGCACGGACAGGCGGTGTTCGATCTGCTCGGAGTCGTCCGAGTCGACAGCGACCGGCTGAAAAACGTCGCCGAGATCGGAGTGAAGACGTATAGCTGGTCATTCAGAAATCGCAATCAAGAAGTACCGCTGCCCAAGCCCTACGTCCGATTGACCGCCCCGTCCGGCGCCGCGTGGGAATGGAACGAACCCCAAGCCGACAACCGCGTTGTCGGCCAGGCGACCGAGTTCTGCCAGGTGGTTGCGCAAACCCGCAATATCGCCGACACCTCGCTCGAGATCGTCGGCCCCGCGGCCACGCGCTGGATGCAAATCGCCCAGTGCTTCGCCGGCCCGCCGGAAGACCCTCCGGCCAGGGGTACCCGGTGCCGCGCGCGGACATCCTGATCATCGGCGCCGGCTTTTCCGGCCTGTGCCTGGGGATCAAGCTGCGCCAGGCGGGCATCGACGATTTCATCATCCTCGAAAAGGCCGCCGATCTCGGGGGCACCTGGCGCGAGAACACCTACCCCGGCGCGGAATGCGACATCCCATCGGCGCTGTACAGCTACTCGTTCGAAACCAACGCCCAGTGGCACTACAAATGGGCCGGGCAGGGTCAGATTCTCGAGTATTTGAAAAATGTCGCCGCCAAGCACGAACTCGAGGCCCACATTCGCTTCGGCGCAGAGGTCAGGGCTGCCCGGTGGAACGGGGAAGCGGCCCGATGGCAGATCGAAACGGTCGGTGGTGAGGCCTGGAGAGCGCGGTTTCTCGTGACCGCGGTCGGCCAGCTCCACCATCCGCACGTTCCCCGCATCGAAGGGCGCTCGTCATTCTCGGGCGAGAGTTTTCACTCGGCCCGGTGGGATCACTCGGTCGATCTTGGCGGCAAACGGGTCGCCGTGATCGGCAATGCCGCCAGCGCGCTGCAGTTCATTCCCCAGATCGCGCCGCGGGTCGAGCGCTTGGCCGTCTTTCAGCGCAGCGCCAACTGGGTGATCCCGAAGCAGGACCGACCCTACCGGCCCTGGGAGCAGTGGCTGGCGGACCGCGCGCCGCTGCTGACCCGGCTCTACCGGCTCCGCCTTTGGCTGCGCGCCGAACTGCTGCTCTACCGGATGATGCTGGGCCGCCCCTGGGCGGCCCGGATCGGCCGCCGGATGAATCGGCGCTACCTCGAACGCGCCATCGACGACCCCGAACTACGCCGCAAGCTGACGCCAACCTACCCGATCGGGGCCAAACGGATACTCTTTTCCGACGACTACTACCAGGCGCTGGCGCGGCCCAACGTGGAGCTGGTCACCGATCCGATCGCCCGGATCACGCCAACCGGCATCGCCACGATCGACGGCCGGCGCCGCGACTTCGACAGCGTGATTTACGCCACCGGGTTCAAATCCAATCCGTTCCTGTACGGCATCGACATCTCCGGCGCCGGCGGCCGCTCGCTGCGACACGCGTGGGACGGGGGCGCGCACGCGTATCTCGGCATCCTGACCCGGGGTTTTCCCAACCTGTTCATGCTGTACGGGCCCAACACGAACCTCGGGCACAACTCGATCGTCATCATGAGCGAGGCGCAGGCCCGCTACATCGTCGCCTCGCTCCGGGGGATGGAGCGGCGCGGGGCCACGGCGATCGAGGTCAAAGAGCAGGCGGAACGGGCTTACAACGACGAACTTCAGGCGCGCCTGCGGCTCATGGTCTGGAGCCGGGTTGACGCCAGTTGGTACAAAGACGGCGAACGGATCACCAACAACTGGCCCGGCACGACGTATGAGTACATCCGCCGCACCCGGCGGGTCGATTGGCAGGACCTCGATCTGAAATAACCGGCATCTTGCCTAACGTTCACTCGCCGGTAGCCGCCGCGAGTCCGGTGAACAATCTCCGCTGCAGCGCCTGCCAGCCCAGGTACTCCGGGTGCCACTGCACGCCGATCAAAAAGCGCGCGCGCTCCGACTCGATCGCCTGAACCAAGCCGTCACCGTCGCGCGCAACCACCCGCAGGTCTCGCCCGAGGTCCTTGACCGCCTGATGATGGAGGCTGTTGACCCGCAGCTCGGTGCGGCCGAGCAACCCGCAGAGACGGCTGTCCCGGACCAGTTCAACCCGCTTGCGCGGGAGCAGACTGGGCCGGTTGGACGTGACCCGGCGCAGGTTGGTGACGTCCCCATGCAGCGTGCCGCCGGCGGCAACGTTGATCAACTGGGCGCCCCGGCAAATGCCCAGGATCGGCAGCCTGCGGCGCGTCGCGAACTCGAGCGCCGCCAGTTCAAACTCGTCCCGGACCGGGTCGGGCGCAACCCAGGGGCCGCCCGGCTGCCCGTACAGCATCGGATCGATGTCGCTGCCGCCGGTAATCACCAGCGCGTCGAGGTCTTCCGGTGGCGAGCCGCGATTCGGCGCCAGCAACCGCGGCCGGCCCCCTGCCAGGCGGACCAGGGCGCAGGCCGCGATCCGGCCCGGCGCGAGCCTTCGCGACGGCCCGGTCACGCCGATCAGCGGGCGGCGACGATGCGTTGGCATTGTTCGATCCAGTCGCTGCCCCGGCGCAACAGAGCGCCCTTGTCCAGGTGCTCGACCCGCAACCGACACGCCTCCGCCAATCGCTCCGGCTCGGCGGCGAGGCGTTCCACCTCGAGCCAGTCTTGCCAGGGTTGGAGAATGCCCCAGTCGGACTCACCGAGCCTGCTGTTCGGCAGTCGATAGTGATAGGTGGGCCGCGCCTTGATCCGCTCGTCGTCGACCACTCGCGCCACCCGGTCGGCGTCGATCTCGGCGAACAGCGGAAGCAGGTCGAGGGCACGATTCCGGGTCGGATTGTGCTCCAGATAGTGGTCGATCAACTGGTCTCGGGTCGGCTCGAAATCGGCATCGATGACTTCGCGCTCGTAGTCCCGGGAAAACGGATCAATGAACGGCGTGAGCTGGCGCGAGAAGTCCGTCTCGTCACGCGCCTCGAGCCAGTCGAACAGGCACAGAAATGCCTGCAGATGGGCCGCGATCGACTCGTGCTTCAGATCGGCCTCCGGGTTGAAGTGCAGGCCATAGGCGCCGATCAGCGAGTGACCGGTGCCGACCGCGCCGGCTGCCTCGAGCTCACGCTGCAGTTTCTCGAGCCGATCGAGCTCGGGCTCCGGCAACGGCGGGGTCACCAGCTCCAACGGCGTCACCAGGCCCGCCACGGCGTCCAGCGCGTCGACCGCGAGCTGGCGCAGGCGGTCTTCGTCCTCGGCCTCGAACTCGTCCCGGCTCAGGCGCTTCAGCAAGCCGAAATCGACCTCGAGGCGATACGCCCCCGCGTCGGCTTTAAACTCGTGCTCGTGCGGTGAGACGACCTCCGGATCAGCGCCCAGCCAGCGGCCTACCGCCGCCGAGGCTTCGGCAAATTCCAACCCGGCGAATTCGATTTCGACTCCAACGCTTCTCGGCATCCGGCGGTTCCTGGGCCCGAAGGGCCGCCACCTTCTCATAAGTCAGCCGCCGCTCGCCAGCCCCCCAAGAGGTTTGAGCGATGCTCAACCCGCAACCAGATTGACGTGGCGGGACAGATTCTCCAAGGACTCGCCGCCGGGTTTGATGTGCTCGGTCAGGTCCCAGCGACTCAGATCATCCCCATGTTCTTAGTCCAGCTCCGCGCTCGCGTCGCGAGGCGGCTGGCAATACGGGCAGCGGTACAGTCGCCTCGAGGCCATCGTCAGTTTTTCGATGGGCGTCTTGCAGAAGTGACAGGATTCACCAGCGCGGCCAAAAACGTAGTGCCGATATCGTCCGCGCGACCAGCCTTGCGCTTTCAGCCGACGAACGAACTCGGCGTCGTTGGTGATTCCGCCCGTCAAGTAGGCGCGCTCGGTGATCTCGATGATCGCTTTCGCCAGCGCGATCCGCCGGCTCGGACCCAGATCGCCGAGCCGCACGCCCGGCCCGAGCCCGGCGCGAAACAGGATTTCCGAGCGCAGATAGTTGCCAATTCCAGCGACGAAGCTTTGATCGAGCAGCAGGGCCCCGAGTGCGCGGCGCGCGAAACGAGGCTGGCTCAAGTATTCGGCGAGTTCGTCCACCGACGGCCGCTCGGACAGCACGTCAATGCCCGCCCGCGCGACGAAGGGATGGTCTACGACCTCTGCCGTCGGCAGAACGGCGATGTCGGTCGCGCTGTAAAGCAGAGCCGCCTGATCTTCGGTCTCGATCAGCCAGCGCAGTTGCCGCCGAGTCTGGGGGCGTTCGCCGGCGGCGGTGAAATACCAGCGGCCGTAGAGCTGATTGTGGCTGTAGACCGTCAGGCCGCAGGAAAACTCGGTCAGCAGGGCCTTGCCCTTGGTCCGCACGCCCGTGACAGTGCTTTGTTCGAGCGCGGCGGCTTGGGGCTCGAGATCGGGCCTGGCGAACCAGACCCGGGTCAGCGGCGTGTCCGCGACGGCCGCGGCCAGGCGATCGGCGACGCGGCGGATTTCGGGGCCCTCGGGCATCGATTCCAGTTGACAATAAGAACAGGGCGGGAAGTTTACTTCGACCACACCCGCAGGTCACGACCGCCTCCAGCGCGATGTTATGATCCCCCGCTTTGGTCTCGAATCATCCGCATGCGACGTTTTCTCGGCCTTTCGCTCGTCCTTTGGATCGGCGGCGCGGCGGCGCTGGCGCCACGCGGTCCGGCAGCCCACCTGAGAGACTTTTTTGAGCAACTCGGCGCTGGCGCGCCGGCGGCCGTCGCCGGCCATCGGCTGCACCACCCGCAGGCGCTGGCCGAAATTTACACGGCTCGCGCACATGCGCCGATCTGGTCCGCCGGCGGACCGCTGGCCGAGCAGGCCGAAGCGATGCTGACTGCCATCCGCCGCTCCGAAGCCCACGGATTCAACCCCCGAAAATACCATGAGCCCCTGCTGGCCCGGATGATCGAGGGAACTGCTCAGCCGCTGCCACTGACGTACGAACTGCTATTGAGCGATGCGTTTCTGGCCCAGGCCCGACACCGCGCGACCGGCGCCGCGTCACCCCGGGACCTGGATCCGGAGTGGGAGCTGATCGCCCCGGAGGCCGATCCGGCCGCGGCCCTGCGCGAGGCGCTGGCGCCGGGGGGCTCGGTGCTCGAGACGCTCGAGAATCTGTGGCCCCGGCATGCCGAGTACCTTGCCTTGCTCGCAACGCGCGAGCGGCTCGTCCGGGCCGGCACGGTAGAGGTCGAGCCGATCCCGGACGGCCCGCTGCTAAAGCCGGGTCAGAGCGGTGATCGGGTGGTCGCGCTGAAGCGGCGCCTGCTGGGACCCGGGGACTACACGCCGGAATACGACGAGCGCCTCAAACAGGCGCTCTTGGCTTTTCAAGGGGCGGCCGGACTGGAGCGGGACGGCATCGTTGGGCCCGCGACGCTAGAGGTGCTCAATGGCACGACCGCCTCCTGGGTCGATCGGCTCGATGCCAACCTGGAGCGTTGGCGCTGGCTGCCGCGGGCACTGCCGGAAACTTACCTGCGGGTCAACATCGCCGCGTTCTCATTGCGGGTGATCGACCGGGGCCAGGAGGCGCTGAGCATGGACGCCGTGGTGGGGAGCCCCTTCCGGCGCACGCCGATCTTCACCCAGTCGATCAAATACCTGGTCTTCAACCCCTACTGGAACGTACCCTACAAACTCGCCGTGCTCGACAAACTCCCGCTGCTGAAGAAGGACCCGGCCGCGCTCGCGGCCCACGGTTACGAAGCCCGTTCGAGCAACGCGGACGCCTTCGTGCCCGTCGATGCGATCGACTGGAGCGACGTCACACGTGGCAATTTTCGCTTTCTGCTGCGCCAGCGACCGGGCCCGTTCAACGCGCTGGGACGTGTCAAGTTCATGCTCCCCAACCACCACGACGTCTACCTGCACGACACCCCGGATCGGCACCTGTTCGAACGCCAGGAACGGGGGTTCAGCTCCGGCTGCGTGCGGCTGTCGGATGCGCTGGGGCTAGCGCGCTGGATCCTGAACCACGAAGGGCGTTCGCAAGAAGCCGGAAGGGTCATTGAGCTGGCCTCGGGGGAGGAGACCACGACGGTCTATTTGAACCGGTCGCTGCCGGTTTATTTGGTATATTTCACCGCTTTCACCGACCCCTCTGGAGAAGTGGTGTTCCGGCGTGACCTCTACCAGCGTGATGCCGCCATCGTCGCGGCGCTGCGCGCGGAATCCGGGCCGTGATCCGCGTTGTGGGGCTGGCGCTGCTCCTGGCCGCGCCCGGGTTGGCGGCCTGGGATTCAGGCAAACTGGCGGTCCCCATCGTCATCGACGAGCGTCCGATCCCGTATCCCGAATTTGCCATTTACCTGATGCCCGGCCAGGAATTCGACGTCCATTTCCTCGACGCGATCCAGGGCGGGGAGATTCGCTTCGCGGGTGAAACTAGAGCGGTGGGTGCAGCACCGCTGACGGCGCCACGGGAGCCCGGGTTGACCCGCCTCGAGATCGTGAACGCGGCCAGCGGCGAGTCCGCCGTGATCAACGTCTTCACGCTGGTGCCGGCGGCCCGGCTGGACGCGCGCGGTTACCTGGCCGGCTATCCCATCGGCAGCTACCCACGCAAGCCTTTGCGCGGCCTGGACGCCTACCTCCCGCCGTCCGGTTTCGTCGAGGTCACGGCGGAAAATGCCGACACCCGGGTTTCCCCGAATTTCCGGCTCGGTCAGTTCGTGTCCAAACAGGACGGCGGTTATCCCAAATACCTGATCTTGCGCGCCGGCCTGCTGCTTAAGCTCGAGAACATACTCGCCAGGCTCAACGAAAAGGGGCATCCGACCGACGGTTTGGTAATCATGAGCGGGTATCGCACCCCGTGGTACAACCGAGCCATCGGCAACGTACCCTACAGCCGACACGTCTACGGCGGCGCGGCCGACATCTACATCGACGATGAGCCGAGGGACGGCCGCATGGACGACCTCAACGGCGACGGCGCGGTCAACCGCCGCGACGCGCGCTGGCTGGCCGACTTCATCAACGACATGTCGCGCCGCGGCGAGTTCGGGCCGCGCATCGGCGGGCTGGGCGTCTACGGCTCGACCTCGGCCCGCGGTCCGTTCGTGCACGTCGACGTTCGCGGTTCGCTCGCGCGCTGGTAGACCACCCCCGCCCAGCGCAGCTGCCGTCCGCTTTCAGCCACGCTAACCGGTTGTCTGAAGCCGGCGAGTTGGCGAAAATGAGCGACCCGACGAGGAGATCTCATGTCAACGAATAGCCCCAAGATTCGTCCCACCGGATCGCAATCCAAGTTCGTTTTTTCGTTCGAAGAGGGGGACGGAGACGACAAGAAGCTGCTTGGCGGCAAGGGCGCGAATCTGTGCAAGATGACCCAGATCGGGCTCAACGTACCGCCCGGCTTCGTCATCAGCACCGCCGCCTGCCTGAGTTACCTGGACGACCCCAAGCGCAGGCTCCCTGCCGGTCTGATGGACGAGGTGCGGGCGCAGATGCGCGCGCTGGAGAGCGCTACCGGCAAGGGTTTCGGCGACCCGAAGCACCCTCTGCTGGTGTCGGTGCGCTCGGGCTCGGCGCTGTCGATGCCCGGCATGATGGACACGATCCTGAACCTCGGGCTGAACCGGGACACGCTCACCGGCCTGATCCGACAGACGGGTAACGAGCGCTTTAGCTACGACGCCTACCGCCGCTTCATTCAGTTGTTCGGCAAGGTCGCCCTGGGCATCCCAGACGAGCACTTCGACGAGCCGTTCGCGGCGATCAAGGAGCGCGAAGGCATCAAGGCCGACGTCGGCCTTACCGCCGCCCACCTGGCCGAGATCAGCGACACGTTCCTGGAAGTGGTGCGCAAGCACAGCGGCGAGCCGTTTCCGGGCGACGTATATCAGCAACTCGAAATCGCGGTCGAAGCGGTGTTCGATTCCTGGCTGGGCAAACGCGCGGTGGACTACCGGCGCGAGTTTCACATCACTCCGGCGATGGCCAACGGCACCGCGGTCAACGTCGTGACCATGGTGTTCGGCAACATGGGCAATGACAGCGCCACCGGGGTCGGTTTCACCCGCAACCCCGGCACCGGCGAAAACCATATGTTCGGGGAGTACCTGGTCAACGCCCAGGGCGAAGACGTGGTGGCCGGGATCCGGACCCCGAAACCGGTGGAGGAAATGGAGCGGGAGATGCCCGCCCTGTACCGGCAACTCAAGGAGCTGCGCAACAAGCTCGAGTCGCACTACCGGGAAGTGCAGGACTACGAGTACACGATCGAAAAGGGGACGCTTTATTGCCTGCAGACCCGCAACGCCAAGATGAATGCGACCGCGATGGTGCGCACCTCGGTGGAGATGACCGGCGAGGGCCTGATCACGCGCGATGAGGCTATGCTGCGCGTGCAGCCCGAACTGCTCGAGCAGTTGCTGCACCCGCGGCTCGATCCCCAAGTGGAAAAGCACGCCGCGGCGCAGGGTCTGCCGGCCTCGCCTGGAGCGGCGTCGGGCAAAGTGGTGTTCGACGCGGACCGCGCCGAACTGATGGGCCGCGTCGGCGAAGACGTGATCTTGGTCCGCGAGGAGACCAAGCCCGAGGACATCCACGGTTTCTTCGCCTCCCAGGGCGTGCTCACGAGCCGCGGCGGCAAGACCTCGCACGCGGCCGTCGTTGCGCGCGGCATGGGCAAACCTTGCGTCGCCGGCGCCGAGGGCATTCACGTCAACACGCAGGCCCGGCTCGCCCGGATCGGCGACAAGGTGCTGCACGAGGGCGACGTCATCACGATCGACGGCGGCGACGGCAACGTCTATCTCGGCGAGATCCCGACGGTGGACCCGGAGTTCTCGGACGAGCTACGGACGATGCTGGGCTGGGCCGACGAGATCGCGCCGCTCAAGGTCATGACCAATGTCGACACCCCGGACGCCGCCGCTCGAGCGGTCGAATACGGCGCGATGGGCATCGGGCTTTGTCGAACCGAGCGCATGTTTAACCAGCCCGAGCGGCTGCCGGTCGTGGTCGACATGATCTTGGCCAATACGGCCGAGGAGCGCCAAAACGCGCTGGACCGGCTGCTGCCGATGCAACGCGACGATTTCAAGGCCCTGTTCGAGGCGATGGCACCGCGCCCGGTGACCATCCGCCTGCTGGACCCGCCGATCCACGAGTTTCTGCCCAGCGAGCGTCAGCTCGAACAGCAGCTCGCCAATCTGCGACAGCTGCGAACCTCGGCCGAGGGCCTCAGGGATCTGCTTGCCGGTCTGCCGCCCGGCGAGGCCGCCAAGGTGCCGTTGGCCGGCCTCGACCCAGCCACGATCGAGGACGCGATCGCGCGCAAGGAACTGATGCTGCTGAAGGTACGCGAACTGTTCGAGGTCAACCCCATGCTCGGCCATCGCGGCGTGCGCCTGGGTCTGACCTACCCGGAGATCTACGCGATGCAGATCCGGGCGGTGCTGGAGGCCGCGGCCGAGTGCATCGCCGCCGGAATCGAGGTGCATCCGGAGATCATGGTGCCGCAAGTCTGTACGTCGCAGGAGCTGATCCGGGTCAAGTCTCACGTCGACCGGATCAAGCGGGAAGTCGAGCAGGAGGGGGTCGAGGTCAACCTCAAATTCGGCACCATGATCGAAGTCGTGCGGGCCTGTTTGCGAGCCGAAAGTCTGGCCGAACACGCGGAGTTCTTTTCCTTCGGCACCAACGACCTGACCCAGGCCGCGTTTTCGTTTTCGCGCGAGGACGCAGAGAACAAGTTCCTGCCGATGTACAACGAGAACGACATCCTGCAGGACAACCCGTTCGAGGTGCTCGACGTGATGGGTCTGGGACAGCTGATGAAGCTCGCCATCGACTGGGGGCGCCGCTCGCGCCCCGACCTGACGGTCGGTATCTGCGGCGAACAGGGCGGCCACCCCGAGTCGATCCACTTCTGCTGCGAGATCGGCCTGGACTACGTGTCGTGTTCTCCTCCGCGAGTGCCGATCGCACGGCTGGCGGCGGCCCACGCCGCGCTGAAGAAGGCGGGGGATCGGTCCTGACCGGCAGTGCGCGACGGGGCTGACGGTTCGCACTGTTGGCCAGGGCTGCTGGTAGTAT
>JBFGYD010000022.1:0-11811 GCA_041587615.1 Lysobacterales bacterium | reverse complement strand
GGTGTCGATCAGGTGCAGGCCACCGGCCGGGACGTCCTGCCAGTTCTCTATCGCCGGATGCTTGGTCTCACCGTGCAGCGGACTGACCGCGAAGCGCTGCTCGCCGATCAACGCATTCAACAGCGACGACTTGCCCGTGGAGACCTTGCCGAACGCGCCGATGTGCAGGTCGCCGCGGGTCAGCTTGTCGCACATCGCCTCGACCTGGCGGTAATCGGCTTCGAGTTCCTGGCGGATCTCGTCCGGGATGTGCGTATCGGTCAGCAGTTCGCGCAGGTTCTCGGCCGCCAGCGCCAGGTGCGCGTCGCCGGCGCTCGCCGGTACCGGTTCAGGAGCGCTCTTTGGGGGCTCGGAGTTCGGCCAGAGCCAGGCGGGCAAAATCTCCCGCATGCGCTTGAATATTGTCATTCAGCTCAACCTCGAAGCGTTCCGCCGCCCATACCGGGTCCAAAGATTTCTGCGTCGCCAGCGTATTGGCCGCGGATTTGCCGAGCGAATCGAAGATCATCCCGTAGGCGACCGCGTGGACGACCCCGCCGGCCAGCGTGCCGGCCCCGGGAAAGGCCTTCATCGCGTTGCCCGCGATCGCCAGCACGAGCGCGGTGGTCTTCTTGAGCCGCCCGCCGGCCAGTTCGATGAAACGGTCGATGTCCATCTGTCTGACCGGCAGCTCGTACAGTTCGCCCAGTTCGCGCAGGAAGCGCGCGGCCAGCGCTCCCTGGATCACCAGATCCGAACCCGGGGTCAGTGCGGCCAGGGCCCCGATCACCGCGCGCCGCGAGTACTTCTCGATCAGCGCCTGGGCCTGGCGTTCGCGGTGGCGCGCCTCGGCGGCGCCGAGCTTTTCGCTGGCCAGCATCAGCACGCTGCGCTCCTGGTCCTGAACCAGCGCCTCTCGTCGCTGATCGACGATTTCCGCAATGCACGCCCACAGCGGCTCGACATCGGGTTCGCGTACCCGGCTGCCGCGCTGCTCGCGCCCGTCGCTGTCGACCACCACCAGCGGCTCGCGGCCGCCGGCGCTGACCGGCACCAGCGCCAGCGTGGGGACGCCGGCGCCGGCGGCGAGCCGCTCGCGAATCGACTCGAGTTCGGCCCGGTCGTACTGGTCGGCTTTGTTGAGCACGACGATGATTGGTTTTTCGAAGGCGGCCAGCGCCCTGAGTTCCTGATGCTGCGTGCGGTCCAGGTCGCCGGCGCAGACGTACAGCACGACGTGTGCGCGGATCGCCTCGTCTCGGCCGCGGGGGCTCAGGGTCGCGGTCTCGAGATGGCCGAAGCCGGGCAGGTCGACCAGTCGCAACGGCCGACCGCCCGGGGTGGCGCCATCGAAGGTCCGAATCGCCGTGGTCGTGCCGCCGGTCACGCCGGTGGCCGCGTCGGCGTCGTCCAGCAGGGCGTTGATCAACGAACTCTTGCCGACGCTGGCGCCGCCGAACATCGCCAGGTAAAGGCGGTCCTCCCCCTGCCGCAGCGCCAGCTCACGGAGTTCGCCGCGCGCGGCGCCGGTCTCGACGCCCTTTTGTTCGTCGTGGACCAGGCGCGCCTCGAGGCTGTCGTGGTCGATTACCTCGGGCGCGGGCCGGATCGTCTCCTTGCGCCCGAACAGCAGCCGCCAGCCCAGCCACGCGCCGCCGGCCCCAAGCAACACCAAGAGGCTCGCGAACAGCGGAGGGGCCCACGGTCCGACCGCAGTCAGACGCTCCCACACCGACAACAAGGTGTCGGTCGCCAGCAGCACCAGCACCAGCACCACGGCAGCCGCCAGTGCGATCATGGCGTAGGCCAGCAATCTCAATGCGGAACTGAAACGCATCCATCACCCGAGCACGAACAGCGTGCGCTAGGGAATTATCTCACAGCGGGAATGAGCGCCCGAAGACGGGCAGGTGTCTCAGCCAAAGGCGAGGCGGCGCCAGTCGAATTTCTGGGCCGCGTGCTTTTCCATGATCGCGTTGGGGTCCAGGCCGTACTCGCCGGCGACCAGAGCGCGCTTGATGCTTAGCGGCTCGTCTTCGTGGGAGCGGTTGTAGCGGCGCAGGTCGACCTTGCGGTACTTCGGGTAGGGCTCTTTGTCGCCATTGAGAACCGGCAGCACGACCGGCTGAATCCGCTTCCTCGGATTCTGCTCGGTGATCAAGGCAACCTCGCCGTTGTTGAGCTCGACCAGGGTACCGGTTGGATAGATGCCGAGCGCCTGGATGAACTCCTCTACCAGCTGGGCCTGGAACAGGACGTCACGCTGATCGTACAGAAAATCAGTCGCCTCGGGCGCGCTGAACACCGTATCGGTGTAAGGCTTCAGGCTGGTCATCGCGTCGTAGGTATCGACCAGACCGGCGATGCGCGCGAGCAGCGGAATCTGGTCCCCTGCCTTGCCGTAGGGATAACCGGTACCGTCGAAGCGCTCGTGGTGGTTTTGGACGACCTCGATCACGTCGTCTCCGATACCGAGGCAGCGATCCAAGATCTCCACTCCGGCCCGGACGTGACCGCGCACTCGCTCCAATTCCTGCTCGTCGAGCGGGCCCTTCTTTTCCAGCAGCTTGCGCGGCAGCTTTGCCTTGCCGATCTCGCACAGCAATGAGCCCATGGCCAGCCGGTCGAGCTGGCGCTCGGACAGCCCCAGGTGACGGCCGAGCACCGCGGCAAACACCGCTGAGCGGACCGAGTGGCTGTAGCCGTAGGCGTCTTTTTCGCGCAGCCGGATGATCCAGATAAACGCGTCCGGGTGGCGCACGATGCTGGAGACCATGTGGCGGGCGGTGCGCTGCACCCCGCCGACCTCCAGGCCGCGACCGACGCGAATGTCGTCGATGACGCGGGTAACCTCTTGGGTCAAGTCGTGGTGGAGCTGGCCGGCGCGCTTCAACTCGCGCCGGAACTGCTTCGGGTCGTCGTAGTAATCGGCGCGGACCTTGATCGGTACCGAGGTGATCTCTTGAAAATCATCCAGTCCGGTTCCGCTCGTGATCACCGGCTCGCTGCGCGGGGCGGCGGCGAACGACATGTGGCTCACTTCGATCTCCTTGACGACCCCATTGGTTCGCCATGGCCGATCAAGGGCCGAGTCCGCTTGCGGCGGCACGCCCCGCAGGACGTCGATATAGACCCAGTTGCAGTATTTTCGCAGCGCGGCGATGTCCTTGTCGCCGCGAATCACGAACCCCTGGAATGGAAATGGAGTAGACAGCCACGGGCGGTCGAGCTGGCATACGTACATGCCCTTGACCAGATTCTCGACGTCTACTTGTACCTGTTCAACCCGCACGATTCAGTCAGTACCCCGGAACTCAGTTTTTCTCGACCTCAAAGGCAAACTTCGAGGTCTATTACCCCACACTGTGCCCACGCAAAATATTTCATCCGAACCCTGCTTTCTGCGAACTCTGTCACAATTTTGCCGTGCCGCCAATGGGCGACAGAGCTGAGCGGGCCCGATTGACCGACGAAAGAGGGTATACTCGCGCCCAATGGGTCCAGGAATTCCGCCGCCCAAGCGCCGGTCGTTCGTCCAATGAAACAGGGACGGTATCCGGCTGCGTTGACCCGACGAACGCGATGGCGGCCGGCTTTCGCCGGACACGCGCGGACCTTACTGATCGTGCTGGCGATGCTGGCCGGCACGGCGGCCGCCGCCCCGTCCCCGCTGTTCCGAGTGCTGACGCTTGACCATGGCCTGCCGTCGAATACCGTCAACGGCCTGGTGCAGGATCGCGCCGGCTATCTCTGGATCGCCTCCAACGACGGTCTCGCCCGCTTCGACGGCGTTGAATTCACCATTTTCCGTAACGACGGCGCGGTCGACACATCGATCCCGGGCAACAGTATTCAGACCGTCTTTGCCGACTCCAAAGACCGGATCTGGGTTGCCGCGGAGGGAGAGGGGCTGGCCTATCTGGATCAGAGTCGACGTCATTTTTCCCGCTATCGCTACGCGGAAGGAGATCCGGGACCGGCCGCCATGGCCGGAGCGGACGTGTGGACGATCACCGAAGACCAGGCCGGGTATATCTGGGTGGGGCTCTACCGCGCCGGGGTGCAGCGCCTGGACGTCGAACAAGGTCTGTTCTCGCCCTTTCCGGCCGAGCAGGACCTGCGCGCCGAAACGGTCTTTACCCTAGCCACCGACGCCAGCGACCGCTTGTGGGTGGCGACGATCGGCGGAGGTCTCGTGATCGTGGAAGCGAACCGCACCGACTTCCGCCGCTACCGTCACCAGCCGGACGCTCCCGATTCACTTCCGAGCGACGTCGTCGTCGCGCTGCTGCCCGATGCGCCCGGCGGGGCGCGGGTGGCGACCCGCAAGGCGGTTGGCGTGTTCAATCCCGACTCCGGCCGCTTCACGGTCTTGCCGAGCGAACCCGACCTGCAGGTCAACGCGCTGACCCAAGGCGGCCACGGCCGCAGCTGGCTTGGAACCACGCGCGGCATCAGCCTGCTGGCGCCGGATTTGAGCGGCACGGTGCGCTCATTCCGCGCGAAGCCGGCGGTGCCCGATTCGTTGCCCGGCAATCAGGTCAACGCCGTGCTCGAGGATCGCGAGGGGCAGGTCTGGGTCGGCACCGCCGGCGACGGCCTCGCGCGGCTACCGCCAGATTGGGAGAATTTCGCCGTCTACCGCCATGACCCGCTGGACCAAGGCTCGGTCCGGCCCGAACTGCGCGCCGTCCACGCCGACGGCGACTCGGTCTGGGTCGGCGGCGGACCGCATTGGCTGGATCGAATCGATCTGGAGAGCGGTCGGGTGACCCGTCTGGAGTGGCCGGATTCGATCCCAACCGGCCGGCTGCAGTCGATCGCCGGCGGTACCGATACCGAACTCTGGGTCGGGGTCAGCGGTGGTCTCGTCCGCTTCGATCCGGCTACCGAGGAAGCACGATGGTATCCGGTCGACAGCGCCGGGCGACCGCCCGCGACCGTCAGCGTTGCGCACATCGGGCGCGACCTTGGCGGAGCGCTGTGGCTCGGGGTATCCGAAGTCGGGCTGCAGCGCTTCGATCCCGGCACCGAGACCATGAGTGACTGGTCGAAGCGCGTCAGCGGCGAGTTCATCCATCAAGTCCAGGCCGATTCCGACGGCCGAATGTGGGTGGCCAGCGACCGCGGTCTGGATCGATACAATCCACGCGGCGACCGCTTCGAGCCCCTCGTCGACGACCCGATCCATGTCCTGGCATTTGCGTTTGGCGCCGCCGATACGGTTTGGGTCGCGGCCCTGAACGGCCTGAACCGGTATCGCCTGGACGGGGACAGACTGGTGCTGGAACAGACTCTGACCCAGGCAATCGGACTGCCCGAAATCCGCTTCGGCGGGGTGCGAGTCGACGCGCTCGGGGCGCTCTGGCTGACCAGTCGGCGGGGCCTCTACCGGTACGACCCGAACAGCGGTATGGTCCAGCATTTCACCCGCCGCGACGGATTGCCCGGGGTTGAGTTTCGAGAGCGTCCGCTGGCGATCGGGCCCGACGGCCGGTGCTACGGGCTGACCCGCGCTGGATTGGTGATCTTCGATCCGCTGGAGGTCACGGTCAGCGGCAGTCCGCCGCCGGTCTACATCACGCGGATCACCGTGGCCAGTCAGCCATTGACCAAACCGGCGCTTCACTGGGCACCGATCGAAGTGGACTACCGCGCTTCGGACATCAGTCTGGAGTTCGCCGCGCTGTCGCTGGTCGATCCAGAGCGCAACGAGTACGCGTACATGCTGGAGAACGTAGACCCCGCCTGGGTCTACGCCGGCAATCGCCGCAGCCGTAGCTACAATAATTTGCCGCCGGGCAACTATCGGTTCCGGGTCAAGGCGGCCGACTCGCGCGGCTACTGGAACGAGCAGGGCGCGGCGGTTGATTTGCGCGTCCTGCCGCCGCCGTGGCGCACTCCGTGGGCGGCCGCAGTCTACGCGATCACGTTCGTCGGCCTGATTGTCGCGGCCGTGGCCGCCTACCGGGCCCGGCTGCGTCGCCGCCACGAACTCGAGCGCGCCCGCGAACGTCAGAGCTGGGCCGAGACCCAGCGAGACATGACCCTTTCGCTAACGTCGACCCTGGACATCGAAGAAATTCTGGGGCGCCTGCTGGAGGGCCTGTCCGAGGTCGTCTCGTCGGACAAGTCGGTCGTCAGCATCGATCGCGAAGGCCTGCCGCGGTGTCAGGTACAGCGTGGTTTCGAAGCCAAGGACCTGCCGAATTTTCGCGAAGTGCGCCGCGAAATCCAACGCTTCTCCAAGAGTTCGCAAGCCGAACCGATGACGCTCTCTGCGATGGGCGCGCTAGGGCAGACCATCACGGTTCCGGTCGTGGCCGGCGAGGAAGTGTTTGGCATCGTCACCCTGATTCGTCGCGCCGGCGAGATGTACGTCGAACGCGATCGCCTGATGGCCGGCAGCTACGCGCGCCAGGCCGGCATCGCGCTGGAGAATGCACGCCTGTTTCGCGAGGTGCGCAAGCTGGCCGACGAAGCCGAATCGGCCAGCCGGGCCAAGTCGGACTTCCTGGCGAAAATGAGTCATGAAATTCGCACTCCGATGAACGGCGTGCTGGGGATGACCGAGCTGCTGCTGGAGACCGATCTGAACGCGAGCCAACGCAATTACGCGCAGGCCGTGGAGGACTCCGGCAAGGTGCTCCTCAACATCATCAACGACATTCTGGACCTGTCCAAGATCGAGGCCGGCAAGCTCGATCTGGAGCGGATCGATATCCAGCTTGGCCAGCTCATGGAGGAAACGGTCAAGCTGTTCACTCCGAGCGCGGCCAAGAAGGGCCTGGAGTTCGGGTATGTCATTCACCCGGAGGTGCCCCGCCATCTGATCGGCGACCCGGTGCGCATCCGCCAGGTGCTGATGAACTTGATCGACAACGCGCTGAAGTTCACCGATCACGGGCGGGTCCGCATCGATGTCACGCCGGGCAGCGGCGACACCATTCGGTTCGTGGTCAAGGACACCGGCATCGGCATGGACGCGGAAGGTTACGCCCAGCTCTTCCAGCCTTTCACTCAAGCCGAGGAGTCGACCAGCCGCCGTTACGGGGGCACTGGGCTGGGGCTGGCGATCTGCAAGCAACTGGTCGAGAAAATGGGCGGCGCCATCGAAGCGGTCACCAAGGCCGGACACGGCAGCCTGTTCTGGTTCGAGCTCCCTCAGGAGAGTGTCCCCGGGGCGGTCGCGCCGCGGCTGCCCGGCAGCGAGTGGCTGGAATCGGGTTTCGTGTTGATCGCGATGCGATCGAGCGTCGCGCGAGACTCGCTGATCGCCTCACTCAAGCAATACGGGGTTGCCGCCGTGGTATCCACAGCGACCCCCGACGAACCGCTGCCGCGCGAGCGCCCGGCGCTGGTGCTGGCTCAACCACGGGCCTGGAACCCGGCCCTGGCGGCCGGCCTGGCCGACCGCGAACGACCGCTGCCGCTGATTTGGGTGGTTCGAGTCGACGACAAGGCCCTGCCCGAACTGCCGGACGGACTGCGACTGGGCGCGCGGCCGCTGCCGGAACCGGTGTTCGAATCGGAGCTGATGCTGCGCTTGATCGAGGTGACCGACGCGCGTTCCAGCAGCATGAGTTAGGATCGTTTCCGGCTGAATTCGTGGACCGCTTTTACCAAAGCGCCGACGTGCTCCGGGTCAACGTCCGGGGTCACCCCGTGGCCGAGATTGAACACGTGCCCCGGGCCGCCGCCGTAGCTCTTCAGCGTCGCCGCCACCTCTCGCCGGATCGCGTCCGGTGACGCGTATAGAGTCGCCGGATCGAGATTGCCCTGCAGGGCCACCCGGTCGCCGGTCAGCGCTCGGGCCTCGGCGAGATCCACGGTCCAGTCCACCCCGAGCGCGTCACAGCCGCTGTCGGCCATGGCGCCGAGTCGACCGCCGGCACCCTTGGTGAAAAGGATCACCGGCACCCGCTCGGGACCATCGCCGCGCTCCAGTCCGGCCACGATCCGACTCATGTAATCAAGCGAGAACTCGCGATAAAGCGCCGGGCTCAGGATGCCGCCCCAGGTGTCGAATACCATCACCGCCTGGGCGCCGGCGGCGATTTGCGCGCTGAGGTAGTCGGTCACCGCGTCGGCGAGCACCGCCAGCAGCTTGTGGGCGGCTGCCGGCTGGTCCCACAACAAGCCCTTTGCAAGCGCAAAGCTGCGGCTGCTGCGACCCTCGATCATGTAGGTCGCCAGGGTCCACGGACTGCCGGCGAAGCCGATCAGTGGCACTCGCCCGGCCAGCTCCCGGCGAATGCGCGCGACCGCTTCGACCACATAGCGCAGTTCGCCGTCGACCGCCGGCGCGGCCAGCCGATCGATATCGGCCGCGGTGCGAAGCGGGTGCTTGAAGCGCGGCCCCTCGCCCTCGGAAAAGAAAAGCCCGAGCCCCATCGCGTCCGGGATGGTCAGGATGTCCGAGAACAGGATCGCCGCGTCCAGCGGAAAGCGACGCAGCGGCTGCATCGTCGCCTCGCACGCCAGTTCCGGGTTGCGGCACAGGCTCATGAAGTCCCCGGCCTCGGCCCGCAGCCGGCGGTACTCCGGCAGGTAGCGTCCGGCCTGGCGCATGATCCAGACCGGCGTGTACTCGGTCGGCTGCCGCCGCAGTGCGCGCAGCAGCGTGTCGTTATGGAGCTGGCTCATAGGTCCGATTGTAAGCTTAACCGCGCCTGAAGCGGCTCGACCCGTCGCACCCAGGGCGAGCGCACGCTCGCGGGCAGCGCTGCGCGTGCCCTCTCGGCCCGCTCCAGCGAGGGGTACGCACCCCACAGGACAAGCCAGCGGGGTCCGGCCCCCTCGTCCAGCCGCAGCCGGTAAATGCGATCCGGGTCGAGCTGGTGGCGATGGAGATAGCGGCCGATCAGCGAAGCCTCGCGCAGGCTGGTCAACTGCACGGTGTAGGCATCATCGGCGAGTTGCCGGAACGCCTCCGAGCCGTGCCCCGGCGGCGGACCCGAGGCCGGCCGCGCTGAGGCGCCGGCGACCGGCGTGCCGGGAGTCACGGCGGCGGTCGGCCGGGGCGGCGGCGGCTGCGGGGGGGCGGCCTGGTCGTCAGGCCGGCCCGAGCCTGGTTCGGGTGCTGCTGGCGTGACAGCGGCGTTGGCGGCTGGCCGCAGCCGCGGCGGCGTCTCGACGGGCACGGCAACCGGCGCACTCGGGTCGGCCGAACTTGGTTCCGGTGCTGGTGGCGTCAGACTGGCCTCCGCGACTGTCCGGGGCAGCGCCGGCGTCTCGGCCGGCGCGGCGACCGGCTCGGTCGAGAGAGTTTCGGGCGCCGTTGTCGTCGCGGTGGCTCGCTCCGCCGCCTCACGCTGGACCGGCGGTCCGGCGGGCTCAGGAGACGACGCCGCGGGCGTGGCAACCGGTCCGACGCTCGCGCCGGGCGCGACCGCCGAGTGGTCCGACTGATCGACCGCGAGCAGTGCCAGCGGCGGGCTAACGAAACCGTCGGCGCGCACAACCTGCGGCCGCATCGAGCGCACCGCGCTGGGCAGACCCGCGATCGCCCGTCTCGCCTGCTCGGCCGACGCGAACGCGCCCCACATGATGACCTGGCGGCTGGCGCCCGCTTCCTCGATCGGAACGAACCGAACCAGCCGCGGGTCGAGGCCGAAGCTCTCGACGAATGCCGGGATCTCCTCGACCCTCGATACGCTGGCGATCTTGAGCGCAAAAGCGCCCTGCACCGAGGAATCCAGCAGCGGCGGGCCACCCGCGCCGGGGACCGGTGCCGGCAGCTCGAGCGGGCTGACACGGCTGCTCGGGCGATCCAGGATGAAAATCGACGGCGAGGAACGCTCGGCCTCTTCCAAGGCCGGCGACGGCGTTCGGGCGCCGGGTTCGCGCAGCGCCGGCAGCGGGCTGGTCTCGGGCTCGACGTTGCCCTCGGCGCAGCGCCAGCGGCCGTCCTCGCCGGGCACGCAAACCCAGCTTTCCGGCTCGGCGGCCGGGGCGGTCGCCGCCGCCGCGAGCGCCACGGTTGCCAGCAGCACCGAAAACGGGGACTTCATCCTCCGCGGCTCCCGCCGTGGATGAACATCACGCTGAATCCACGTTTGATTTGTTGATCGCGATGCTCCATCAGCGCGCGCTGGGCGGCATCGAGATCGTCGAAGTGTTCCTTACGCAGAGCGCCCCGGCTCCCCAGTCGCCCCCACTGACGCAGCAGACTCCAGCCACCCAGCAGGTCTTCCTGCAGAATCAACTGATAAAACCGCGGCACTTGCCCCTGTCCCGGCGGCGTTTGCATGAAAATTCGCATGCGGCATTTTAACCCGCGTGGTGTGGGAGGTTCGCGGGCGAACTCCGAGCGCAAAAGCGGTTTGGTCTGCCGAGGGCGGACCCGAAGGGCGGAGCGCAGAACGTCCGCTGTAATTCCAGCAATTCATGCAACATCAGGGGCCAGCACCCGCAGGATCTGCGCATCGGTCACGTCGTCGCGCAGCCGGGCGGCGCCAATGGCATCGAGCAAGACCAGTCGCAGCGCGCCGGCGCGGTTCTTCTTGTCCCGGCGCATCTGCACGAGCAGCGCATCGGGATCGATCTCGGGGGGCAGTTCAACCGGCAAGCCGGCTTTGGCCAGCAAGCGCTCGATCCGAACCCGGTCGGCGCGCTCGAGTCGGCCGAGCCGGTCCGACAGGCGGGCGGCCAGCACGGTGCCGATGGCGACCGCCTCACCGTGCAGGTATCGCCGATAGCCGGTCATCGACTCCAGCGCGTGCCCGAAAGTATGGCCCAGGTTGAGCAGCGCCCGCGCACCTCGCTCGCGCTCGTCCTCGGCGACTACTTGCGCCTTGTGCCGCACCGATTCGACCACCGCGTGGCCCTGCGCCATGGGCTCCCGTGCGGTCAGCGCATCGATGTTACGTTCAAGCCAGTCGAAAAACGATGGGTCACGAATCAACCCGTATTTGATCACCTCGGCGAGGCCGGCGCGGTATTCGCGCTCGGCCAGGGTGCCCAGCGTGTCCAGGTCCGCAAGCACCAGCCTTGGCTGGTGGAACGCTCCGATCAGGTTTTTGCCCGCCGCATGGTTGACCGCCGTCTTGCCGCCGACCGAGGCGTCCACCTGTGCCAGCAGGGTGGTCGGGATCTGGATGAAGTCGATGCCGCGCATGTAGGTCGCGGCGGCAAAACCGACCAGGTCGCCGATCACGCCGCCGCCTAACGCGACCAGGCAAGCGTCGCGCAGCGCGCCGCCGCCGATCAGTCGCTCGTGAATCCTCTCCCACTGCTCCAGATTCTTGTGCGCCTCGCCGTCGGGCAGGATCAACTCGTCGCAATTAAGCCCGTCCAGCGCCGCGCGGACCGATTCCAGGTAAAGCGGAGCGACCGTTTCGTTGCTGACGATCAAAACCTGGTCGCCGCGGATCGCCGCGCGTAGCGTGCTCCGCCCCGCGAGCAGACGGCTTCCCACCCACACCGAGTACGCGCGTGCACCCAGCTCGATCCGAACCTCGGTGGCGCTAACCGAACCCATGGCTGGATTCCCGGAGCTGGCGGATCACGGCGCGGGCACTGTGGCTGACACTGACCGATCGAGACGTCACTACGATGTCGGCCAGTTCTTCGTAAATCGGGTTGCGCGCGGCCGCCATCTCGGTCAGTACTTGGTGGCGGTTCGGATCGCGCAGCAGCGGTCGCCGCTTGTCGCGGGACAGGCGTTCGAGCTGCAGCTCGACCGGCGTCTTCAAGTACACGACGATGCCGCGCGAGCGCAGTAGCAATTGGTTTTGAGGATCCAAGACCGCGCCGCCGCCGGTGCCCAGCACGACGCCGCGCGGGCCATCGCGCTGGTCAATGCCTCGCGCGACACGCTGCACGCGGCCG
>JBFGYD010000021.1:0-12039 GCA_041587615.1 Lysobacterales bacterium | reverse complement strand
CATTCTGTTTTAATTTTGCGGACCGGCGGCGACACGGTCAGCGTGGTCTCCGCGCGGTACTCCCCGAGAGCGATCCGCAGGCGGTACTCACCCGGCATCACGTATAGCGGATGGCCGAGGCGAACCGATTCGGCGTACGGCGTCTTGGCCAGGCTGCCGGTATCGGCAGCGGTGGATTCTTGGGTCGCCTCACCGGTGGATGCTTCGGTCTCCGCGCCCTCCGCGTCCTCGTCGTCCGCCTTTGCCAGAGCCTCCTGTTCGGCGGCCAGCGCCATGGATGGGTCGACCAGCAGGTCCCAGGTGAACGCATTCAGGCCGGCCTTTGCCTCGGCTTGCATGACCCGCAGCACGCGGTCATGCTCGTCCACGATCTCCAGCGTGGCGTTCCCGTCGGCGCTCGTCCAGTAGGCAACCGTCGCTTCCGGATCGTCATCGGGGCGATGGAACCAGCGCGAGCGGCGCGAGCGCCAATTGCGCGAAGCTTGCACGTCGTCGACGTAGAACAGCTTCAGCGCCTCGCCGGTGCCGGCGGCGGCGAGTTCCTGCAGCGGCAGCGCATCCACGATCCAGATGCTGCGCCCGTGGGTGCCGGCCACCAGTTCGCGCTCGCGCGGGTGCACCACCAGGTCATGGACCGGCACGTTCGGCAGGCCCGCGGCCAGGGCATGCCAGTTGGCGCCGCGGTCGAGTGACACGTAAACCCCGCGGTCGGTGCCGACGTACAGCAGATCTTCGTTCACGGGATCCTCGCGGATCACGTTGACGGGCTCCGCCGGCAGCCCGGCGCTGATGTCGGTCCAGCGCCGCCCCAGATCGTCGCTGACGTAGACGTAGGCGCGGATGTCATCGTCGCGGTAGCCGTTGAGGCTCAGGTAGGCCCGATCGCGCTCGTGGTGGGAAGCCTCGACCCGGCTGACCCAGCGATCCCGCGGAAGCCTCTTGCCGGCGTCAAACCACTCGGCGCCGCCGTCCTCGGTGACCCAGACCTGGCCGTCGTCGCTGCCGGCCCAGACCAGGCCGAAGGCATTGGGCGACTCGGACACGGTGGTCAGCGTTCCGAACGGCACGTCGCCGCGCTCCTCCGAGCGGGTCAGGTCGGGGCTGATCGCGGTCCAGGTCTGGCCCTGATCCAGCGACCGGTACAGCCGGTTGGCGCCGAAGTAGACGATGTCGGGATTGTGCGGCGACAGGATCACCGGCGTGTTCCAGTTGTAGCGCAGGGCCGGGTCGCCGAGGCGGTCGCGCGGGCGCACGTCGCGGCGCGACCCGTCGGCGCCGATCCGGGTGTAGTAGCCGAACTGGAAGCCGGTGTAGGTGGTTTGGTTGTCACGCGGGTCGACCGCCACGTACATGCCGTCGCCGCCGTTGATACGCCGGCAGTTCTCGCCGGTCCACCAGCGGTTGCGCGACGAACACTTGATCGTGCCGTTGTCCTGCAAGCCGCCGTAGACGTTATAGGGATCGGCCAGGTCGACATTGACGGTGTAAAACTGCCCCACCGGCTGGGCGTCGACCTTGAGCCAGGACCGACCGCCGTCATAGCTCAAGTCGATGCCGCCGTCGTTGCCGACGATCACGTGCTGCGGGTGTTCGGGGTGGATCCACATCGACTGGTAATCCACGTGCACGTCCGGGTCCTGGATGCTCTCCCAGGTCTCGCCGCCGTCGCTGGAGGTCACGATCGGCACGCCGAGAACGTAGACCCGATCGGGATCCTTGGGCGAGACGCGGATCTGGCCGAAATAGTAGCCGTAGCTGTAGACCACCTGGTCGAGGACGTCGGGGTGGGTCAGGCGCCAGTTGGCGCCGGCGTCATCGGAACGCCAGACCTGGATGCCGCGAATGTCGGCGTTGAACAGGTTGGCGTTCGCGTCTTCCAGTTCGCGGCGCAGATCCTCGATCGTGATCTCGTCGCCCTCGATCATCTCGATCAGCCGCGCGGCATCGACCTCCTGGTGCAGGTCGGATCCGCGAATGAACAGCTCGATTTCCTCCGTGTCCTGGCGCAGAAACTCTTCTTTGGTCATGCCCTTCAGGCGCTTGGCGTTGAGCGGCCGGTCGCCGAGATCCCACTCGGACTCCGGCAGTGCCTGCTGGTTGTCGACGCTGGCGTACAGCAGCTCGGGCGCCGCCGGGCTGACCGCCAGCCCGATCCGCCCGACGTGCTCGCCGGCCGGAAAACCGCCGGCCAAACGCTCCCAGGTCGCGCCGCCGTCGGTCGATTTCCAAATCGCCGAACCTTGGCCGCCCTCGACGAAATCCCACGGTCGCCGGCGCCGCTCCCAGGCGGCCGCGTACACCGTGTCCGGATCACCCGGCTTCAGCGCCAGGTCCACGAAACCGGTCCACTCGCCGCCCGCCAGCACCCGGTTCCAGCTGTCACCGCCGTCAGCACTCAAATACACGCCGCGCTGGCCGCCGGGCGTGTACAGCTTGCCCAGCGCGGCCACCAAGATCCGCTCGGAATCGCGCGGATCGACCACGATGCGGCCGATTCGGTCGCTGTCACCCAGACCCATGTGGCGCCAGCTAGCGCCACCGTCGTCGGAGCGATAGACCCCCATGCCGCCGTAGGAAGAACGCGAAGAATTGTTCTCGCCGGTGCCGACCCAGACCCGCCGCGGGTCGTTAGGGTCGAGTGCCAAGTCGCCCATGATCATGCTCGGCTGATTGTCGCTGAGCGGCTCGAAGCTGTGGCCGTTGTTGGAAGTCTTCCACAGCCCGCCAGAAGCATATGCCGCGTAGAACGTGTAGGGCGACTCGCTGGCGACCTCCAGGTCGACCACCCGGCCGCCCTGGACCACCGGCCCGATCGCGCGCCATTCGAGCCCGTGAAACGGCGAGGCTGCGACCATCGCCTGGCGTCGCTCCCAGGCGGCGAGCTTGTCCTCATAAGTCGCCGCGGCGGCCGGCCGCGGTCGCGCCGCGAGCGCGGCTTCCACGGCTCCAAGCAGCAGGACCGCCGCCGCCAGCGCGCCGGCCAGCAGCGGGCGCCGCCGGGCCCTCGATCTACAGTTTTTCATCCCGCTCCTCCGGCCCGTAGTCGCCGATCACGCGCGGCCCCTTGCCGGCCTCCTGCCAGTACTCCCGCGCCCGACGCCGGGCGATGCCCAGCAGCGAATCGGCAGGGTAGTCCGACCCGTCCCACTCGCCGGCGGCTACGCCGGTCAACAGTTCCAAGGCCTGCGCGATGGTGGCCGCCGGATAGACCGAGAAAAGACCCTCGCGAGCGGCCTCGACGAGGTCGTGGCGCAGCATCAGGTCGGCGGCGTTGGCCTCGGGAATGATGACGCCCTGGGAGCCATTCAGCTCGAAATGCCGGCAGATGTCGAAAAACCCCTCGATCTTCTCGTTAACCCCACCAATGGCCTGGATTCTGCCGTGCTGGTCGATTGCTCCGGTAATCGCCAGGTCCTGGCGCAGCTCGATCCCGGTCAGGGCCGACAGCAGGCAGCAGATCTCGGCGGCGGAGGCCGAGTCGCCGTCGATCCCACCGTAAGTCTGTTCGAACGCGATCGAGGCGCTGAAGGCCAGAGGATGATCGGCCCGCAGCAGATGGCGCAGCAGCCCGCCGAGGATGTGAAAGCCTTTGGTGTGAATCGCGCCCGACATCGCCGCGAGCCCTTCGATGTTGATGATGCCTGCGCTGCCGGCGCCGATCGAGGCGGTAATTCGCGCCGGAAAGCCAAACGTCAGCGGTCCGGCACCGATCATCGCCAGCCCGTTGACCTGACCGACCCGGGTACCGCGAGTCTGAACGTGAATCGTGCCGTCCTTGAGGTACGACTGGTAGCGAATCGACGGCAGGCTGGCGCGCCGCTTGGTGCGCCGAACCGCCTCGCGCACGTGCTCGCCCCGCACCAGTTCGTCGCCGTCCTGCTCGGCCAGCCAATCGGCCTCGCGCGCAATGTCGGCAATGCGACCGAAGCGCGTGCTCAGCCGGCTGCCTTTGCCGACCACCCGAGCACCGTGCTCGGCCAGCGCCGCCACGCCGTCGGGGGTGAAATGCCTGAGGCCCTCGTCGCGCGCGATACGCGCCAGCACCCCGGCATACTGCCGCACCGACTCGACCTCCCGGCCGATCGAATCGTCGAAGTCGCACAGCACCTTGAACTGGTCGGAAAAATCGTAATCGAGCGAATCGAGCCGACGGTAAAGCCCCGCGCTGCCCAGCATGATGACCCGGATGCGCACCGGGATCGCCTCCGGCTTCAAACTGATCGCGGGAAACGGCACGCTGAATTCGCGCGGCACGATCTCCAGCATGCCGTTGCGCAACGTGCGCATCAGGACATCCCAGGCGCCGGGTTCGGCCAGCACGTCGTGGGCGTCGAGGATCAGAAATCCGCCGTCGGCCTGCAGCAGAGAACCGCCGCGGATGGAGCGGTAGTCCGAGCGCGCCTGGCCGCGCGCCTCCCACTGGGTCTCGATCGTGCCGAGCAGGTTGTTCAGGCTGGGGCTGTTCTCCAGCACGATCGGGCTGTCCTCGCCGCGGTGCTCGAGCAGAATATTGATGCCGTAGCGGACATGAGGATCGTAGCCCTCCGCGGCGCCATGGAGCGTGTGCTCGATGACGTCTTCTACGACCTGTTCGAGAAATTCGTCCAGCCCCCGTTGCTTGAAGTCATCGTTGATCTCGGTCGCGATCGCGCCCACCAGGCGCCGCAGGTGCTTGGCGTTGAACTGCTCGATCTGCTCGTGGGTGGCCTTCAGAATCCGGCTGACGCCGAGGGTGAACTCGGGCAGTCGCTTGGCGAACCGCTCCAGCTTTTTGTGCGCCGCGTCGTGCTGCTCTTCGCTGATCTGGCCCTGCCGCACCAGCGCCTCGAATTTTTCCAGCGGCACCGGCTGCCCCTCGAACAGCGGCACCAGGGAGGCCTGATTGCCCTGCGGCGTCTGCATCTGCACCAGCGCCAGGCCCTCCTTGTGGAGCGCGTCTTCGAACGGTTGAGTCAGCTCCCGAATGCGCCGCTGCGAGTCCTCTTGAATGGCCATCCGGGAGGCCTGCAGGTGGCGGATGTTCATCGCCTCCGCCAGATCGGAGGCGACAAATTCAGCCAGCCTTTTCAGGCGCCGGCGCAGAAGCCGCGCGGTGCCGCGCGGCAGCGAGATCAGGCGCGGCCGGTCGGGCTGCTGAAAGTTGTGCACGTAACAACGATCGAGCTGGTTGTCGCACACCGGCGCCATTTGCGCCAGCAGGCGCTTGACCATCGTCAGCCGACCGGTGCCGCGGATGCCCCGAACAAACACGTTCTGGCCCGGGGCGTGACAGTCCAGACCGAACCGCAGCGCCTCCAAGGCCAGATCCTGTCCGATGACCCCGGCAATCGGCTGGATATCGGCGGTGGATTCGAATTTCAGCGCGGCCGGGTCACAGACCCAGCGCAGTTTCTCGGCCGCCAGCGGCGCCACGGTTTGCGGCTTGCTCACCCTCGCCTCGCCCGGTTAAGTCGATGCCACATCAGCGCTAAGCGACCTTGCCCAGCAGTCCCCGCTTCTTCAGGTGGACCAGCAGCAGCGAAATCGCCGCCGGCGTAACCCCCTGAATCCGCGCCGCTTGACCGATCGAAGCGGGCCGCACCCGGTTCAACTTTTCCCGCACCTCGGCCGACAGGCCGTGAATCGCATCGAACTCCATATCGCGCGGTATCGGCTGCTGCTCGTGACGGCGCAGGCGCTCGATCTCCAGAAGCTGGCGATCCAGATAGCCGGCGTACTTGGTCTGGATCTCGACCTGCTGGGCCACGGCCGGATCGACGACGCCCGGACCGAGCCCTGGGACCGCGGTCAGCGTCGCGTAATCCAGCCCCGGGCGGCGGAGCAGCTCCAGCGCTCGCGACTCCTTGGTTACCGGTTCGCCGGTGGCCGCGGTGACGGCCGGCCCCAAGCCGTTGTTGGGACCCACCCAGAGCTCGTTCAGGCGCGCTTTTTCGGCTTCAATCTGCTCGCGCTTGCGGGCGAAGCGCTGCCACCGCTGATCGTCGACCAGGCCAAGCTCGCGCCCTTTTTCGGTCAGGCGCAGGTCGGCATTGTCCTCGCGCAGGGCCAGCCGGTACTCGGCCCGACTGGTGAACATCCGATAAGGCTCTAGCGCGCCGTTGGTGACCAGGTCGTCGATCAATACCCCGACATAGGCCTGGTCCCGGCGCGGGCACCACGGCGCCTCGCCGCGAACCTTGTTGACCGCGTTGAGCCCGGCGATCAGGCCCTGCGCGGCGGCCTCTTCGTAGCCCGTCGTGCCGTTGATCTGGCCGGCGAAGAACAGGTTTTCCAGGTGCTTGAGCTCGAGGCTCTCATTCAGTCCTCGCGGATCGAAATAGTCATATTCGATCGCGTAGCCCGGTCGCGTGATGTGGGCGTTCTCGAATCCTTCGATCGAGCGCACCAGCGCCACCTGGACGTCATAGGGCAGGCTGGTCGAGATTCCGTTCGGATACAGCTCCGGCGTGTCGAGACCCTCCGGTTCGACAAAGATCTGATGGGCATCGCGCTCGGCAAAGCGGGTCACCTTGTCCTCGATCGACGGACAATAGCGTGGCCCGACACCCTCGATGACCCCGGCGTAAAGCGGAGAGCGCTCGAGCGCCGCGGCGATGATCTCGTGGGTGCGCCGGTTGGTGTGGGCGATGTGACACGACACCTGGCGGGGGTGCTCGGACGGATCGCCCAGGTAGGACATGACCGGCACCGGACGGTCGCCGGGCTGTTCGGTCAGGCGTGAGAAATCGACGGTGCGGCCATCAATCCGCGGCGGGGTGCCGGTTTTCAGCCGGCCGACCTCGAACGGCAGCTCGCGCATCCTGGCCGCCAGCGCGTTGGCCGGCGGGTCACCCGCGCGTCCGCCGCTGTAGTTGGCCAGCCCAACGTGAATCCGACCGCCGAGAAAAGTGCCCACCGTCAGCACCACGGCTCGGGCCCGAATCCGCAGTCCGGTTTGGGTCACGACCCCCGCGACCCGACCGCGCTCGACGATCAAATCGTCCACCCCTTGTTGAAACAGGACCAGATCGGTCTGGTGCTCCACGGCGCGGCGAACGGCGGCTTTGTACAGAATCCGGTCGCACTGGGCGCGTACCGCGCGCACGGCCGGACCCTTGCTCGCGTTCAGGGTTCGCCACTGGATGCCGGCGCGGTCCGTGGCCCGCGCCATGATGCCGCCCAGGGCATCGATCTCGCGCGCCAGGTGCCCTTTGCCGATCCCGCCGATCGCGGGATTGCAGCTCATCTGTCCGATGGTCTCGATGTTGTGGGTCAGTAGCAGCGTCGAGGCACCCATCCGAGCACAGGCCAGCGCCGCCTCGGTGCCGGCGTGTCCGCCGCCAACCACGACCACGTCAAAGCTTGATTGCGCTGCCATCGACCTGTTCCTGAACGACCATCGAATTCGGGGCGCATATTCTACGCAACGGCGGCCGAAGTTGCAGCCGGCTGCGCGCGACTTTTCTCGCGCCGGTTTTTTGCGCATGATATCGGCTCAGAGGCACATCGCCGGGGCGATCATTTCAAACAAGGAGCTATTCATGGGCTTATTCAAATTCGTCAAAGACGCGGGCGCGTCGATTTTCGGGGGCAGCGAGCCGGAGTCGCCCGCCGAGCCCGAGGTCAAGACCTTCGCCAATCATCTGCGCGATCACGGCATCGACCCCAAGGGGGTGTACTTCGAGCGCAGTCAGGGCCACCTCAAGGTCGAGGGCACGGTCGCCGACCAGGACACCAAAGAGAAGATCGTCACCATTTTAGGCAACGTCAAAGGGGTCGAAACGGTTGACGATCAATTGCTGCTGGCCACCGCCACGGCCCCCGCAGCGCCGCCGAGCGCGCCACCGGCCTCGTCCGGGCCCGCCACGCCCGGGGCTGAGGCCACTCCGGGGGATTGGCAGGCCGACACCTACACGGTCCAGTCCGGCGACACCCTGGGCGGGATCGCCAAAAAGCTCTACGGCAACGCGTCGAAATACATGGTGATTTTCAACGCCAATACGCCGATGCTGAAAGACCCCAACAAGATCTATCCGGGGCAGGTGCTGCGGATCCCGCCGCTCGAGGGATAGGCCGTCTAAGGAAATCAGCGGGTCAGGCGGCGGGGCTGTCCTCGCCGCCGCCGTGCTGATGGCCGCCGGGGCCGTGGGCATGACGGTGCTCGAGTTCTTCCGCCCGCGCCTCGCGCACCTCCACCACCTCGACGTCGAAGGTCAGGGTCTTGCCCGCCATTGGATGATTCGCGTCCAGGTCAACCATGAAGCGGCCGACCTTCATCACCCGAGCCATTTGCGGTCCTCGCCGGGTCTTGAGTCGGACCACGTTGCCGGGGCTCAATCGCTTCGGATTCACCCCAAGCCGCTTGGCCGACAGACGTACGACCAGGCCCTCGTTGCGTGGCCCGTAGGCGTCCTCGGGCGGCACCGTCACGCTGAAACGCTCACCCGAACGGCGACCCGCCAGCGCCCTCTCCAGGCCCGGAATGATGTTGCCGGCGCCGTGGAGATAAAGCATCGGCTCTCCACCTCGCGAAGACTCGAGATCCTGGCCCTCCGCGCTCAACGCATAGTGAAAGCTGACGACCCGGTTCTTGGCAATCTCCATCGGAGAAATCCCCGCGAATCCAAACCGCCATCTTAGCGCTGGCCGAGACGGATCCGCAATTGGTTGATTCGGCTCGGTAAATGCGCGCCACCCGGTGGAACTCGTGCGACGCGCGGGCTAGACTGAGAGCAGCTTGGTTGCTTTCGGGAATTTGTTCATGCGTCTCTGCTTGACTCCGCTCGCGGCTCCCGCAGCAGGGTTGATCTGCGGCCTCGTTCTGGCGGTGGCCGCCTGGGGCATGGAAACCGATCAGTACACCGGCCGCGAGCAGCCGCTGGCCGACTCCAGGGAGGTCCTCAACGACCGGGTCAACGCGGCGCTGGAGGACATGCTCGACGAGTGGGGCCACCATCGGGATCCGGTCAAGCTGACCGCCGAGATCTACCAGCGCCTGGGCGGGCGAACCATCGTCGATCGGCTCGAACGATGGGCGATGAAATCGGACCAGGTGGACAAGATCAGGGTCGCCAGGACCGACAGCATCTATGCCGGCATCTCTCCTTGGGCCGGCCGTTCGATTTACCTGTTCGGGCTTGGGGCCACGATCAAGATCAACGGCGTGCTGCTGGGTTCGGACAAGCTTGGACACTTCTTTTCGCAGGGGCGCAAGTTCTACCTGCGCTATCGGCGCCTGGGCGTCGAAGAGCGGGCCGCGCGCTGGTCCGCGTTTACCGAACGAGCGATCTTCGGCCGGCTCACGACAGGCGTGTTTTCCAATGCCGATCTGGTGGCCAACTACGAGGGTCATCGGTTCTACCGCAGCCTGTTCGAGGCCGACGTGGTGCCGGATAAGCCGGCGATCCTGAGTTGGAACGGCCAGCGCTGGGAGCTGCAGCGCCAATTCGACTGGGCCGATCACGTCAACGATTTCTGGGACGAGGCGCGCAACGTCAACGACTACGCCCGTCGTTTGCGCCCCCAGATGATGGCCAACCTGAAGCAATTCTGTCCCGTCTACCGCAACCATCCGGAGCGGTTCCAACTCCGATCCGACGACCGCCTCGAAGAGCGCTATTCGATTCTCGGGCTGCGCGATGCCTCGGGGCTGAGCCTCGGTCGGCTGTGCCGGGGAGAAGGAGAAAAAATCGGTGCCCGGATGGTCGGTAGGGAACAGGGGGGTACTCCAAGGACCGGGCTTTCCGGGCACCGATGAGAGGCTGCCGAAGCAACCAGACCAGGCTCATACGTTAAGGTCGCGCGGCCCCGGAAACCGTGAAGTGGTTGGCAAATTCGTCGTTTCAGCCGCGGCCGGGCGACGCGCCGCCCAGGGGCAAAAACTGACGTTTGGGGTCAGCTCCGTCTTCGTCCCGCATCCTGTATCCGCACCATCGTCCCGAGTCGGCTCGCTCCGAATCCGGTTGGCACGTGACTTGCTTGCCATCTCCCAGGATCATTTCTCGCGCGATCACCGGCAGGGAGGAGAGCTGATGAGCGGGGCCAATTCAATGGGCGATGACCGGCTGGCCAGGGTCCACGACCTGTTCCTGGAGCTCGGCCGGATCGAAATGCTGCTGGAGCAGAACGCGAAACAAAAATCGGTCGATCGCGAACTCAAGCTGCGCACGCGCCGCACCCAGGTGATGCGGGAACTCGAGCGGCTGGAAGCCTAGCGCCTGCGCTTGCCGCGCCCGCCGCGATCCGAATCTCCCCGGCCCTTGGCCTCTTTCGGGGGCGAGTTTGCGCGACGCGTCGCGGTGGCGCGGGGCGGCGCGCTTGTGGGCGTCCCGCCGCGCGAGGTCGCGGGTTTGGTACTTCTCGGCACGCGGGGCAGCGATTGGGATGGCGCCGCTCTTGATCGCGATGCGGCGGGCAGGGCGCGCGACGGCGAAGCGGACCGCGGGACCGCTACCGGCCTTCGAGTCGGCGCGCCGCGGCTGACGACCGGCGAGCGCGTGGGCTTGGCCGCGCTTGAAGCGGGGGGCAGCGAGCGAGTCGGCACCGTGATCGCTGACGCCGACCGGGGCGCGCCGCGCGTGCGCGCGGCCGGCCGGCTCGACGTCTGACGAGAGCTGATCGGTCGCGTGGACCGCGAAGCGGCACGGGACCTTGCGGTTCCGCTCGACCGCGAGTCGGCGCTGAAGCGGGTGGAGACCGCCGCCGCGTCGCGCGAGGCGGGCACGCGCGGGGTGGCCGGCTCGGCGGCTCGCGCGGAGCCGGCGCCCCGGCGCGAGTTCGGCCTGGCCGCCTGCCGCGGGCTGCGGTCTCGGTCGACACGGGCGGGCTTGGACGAGGCCTTGGGCGGCGCACGGAAGATCGGCTGCGGGGTGGTCGTCAGCCGCCGCACCTCGTTGCGCGCCGTGATCCCGGGATCACGGCCGCGGCCGCGATAGCGCTGTCCGCGATGGTCGCGACCGATGTCTCGCGGACGGTGCCGGCCGCGATCGAAATGGCGCCCGTGGCGATCGTCATGGCCGTAATAGCCGTAGTGGCGATGACCGAAGTACCAAGGATCGGCAAAGCTTCCGTAATAGCCGAACAAAGACACACCCCCGTAGGGACGATAAGGCCCGTAATAAGCGCTCGGCCCGTAGCCGAAAGCGCCCACGTAAAAGGGATCGTAATAGGGTGACCACACGTAGTAGCTGGGCCACGACTGATAATAGTTGAAGCCGCTATAGCGCCAGTATGGATCGTGGCCGACGCCGATGCCGCCGTAATAGCTCGGCTGCCCGCCGTAGACCACTTCGTCCACGACGTAGTAGCTCTCTCCGTCGGCGTATTCGTAGTCTCCGTACCGTTCGGATTGAGTTGCGCAGCCGCCAACCAGCGATAAGAGTGCTGTCATCAATAGCCATTTTCGCCACATGCCGCTGGACTCCGCTCGGTTTTTCATGCTTTAAGTATAGGCGTCTATGATGAATTGAGCCTGAACGGCCGCCCCGCGGCACGAACGGCACTCCCGCTTTGGGATCGGGTAGGATAAAGTGTGAGCGGATTTGGCTCGGAGAGCAATGAGATGAGCGACCAACAGGGGACCCCGACGGCCGAGGGCATCAAGCAAAACCTGTCCCACACCGGCAACTGGGTGCGGCTGCTGCTGACCCTGATCTACGCGCTGATATTCGTCCTCGGAACGTGGATCCTCGGATTCGTGGTGCTACTCAGTCTGCTCATCGTGCTGTTCACCGGCGAACGCAATCGCAACCTGGTCGAATTCGGCGGTCAGCTCGCCGGTTACCTGGGCGCGCTGATGCGCTATGCCACGCTGAACAGCGACGTCAAGCCGTTCCCGTTCGGCGAGTGGTCCGGATCACCGCCGGAGGCTGATCCGGAGGCGACCCCGGCAGCGCCGGCGGCGCCAGCGCCGGCGGCGCCCGCGCCCGCGAGCAAAAAAAAGGCCGCGAGCAAGAAAAAGTCGTCCAAGGTCAGCAAGAAAACAGCCCCCAAGAGCGACGACTGAGACCCCGATTCGGCGATGGCCAAAGTCCACGAGATCCAGGGCTACGTCCTGGTGCT